>NZ_JBGONU010000050.1:0-33837 GCF_041439295.1 Vibrio sp. 1F253
TTTGAAAAGCGAAATGTCGCTTAGCTAAGTGTCCAGTCTGACTGGAGCAGATCATCTGCCCAAAAACACGTTCCAAAAAAACTAAGGCTTAAGCTTTAAAACTCGGTCAATGTCTTCTGCAGAATGGCGCTCGGGGACTTGCTCCCACTCTTCACCGAATGAACGGTTCACTACTCGACCTCGTTGGAAACCTTCGCGCGCTTCTAGTTGCTTCGCCCAGCGCACAACGTTGGTGTAAGACTCAACTTGTAGGAACTCAGCTGCATCGTAAATTTTTCCTAGTACAAGGTTGCCATACCAAGGCCAAATTGCGATATCAGCGATGCTTAGCTCTTCTCCCGCTACAAAATCGCTGTTGGCGAGTTGTTTGTCTAACACGTCTAGTTGACGCTTCGCTTCCATCGCAAAACGGTTAATTGGGTACTCTTGCTTTTCATCAGCGTAAGCGTAGAAGTGACCAAAGCCACCACCTAGGAATGGTGCTGAACCTTGAGCCCAGAACAACCAATTAATGGTTTGTGTTCTCGCTGCCCCTTCTTTTGGCAAGAAGTGACCAAACTTTTCAGCTAAGTGCATCAAGATAGATGCCGATTCGAAAACATTCACATCTTCAGCACCAGACTTATCAACGAGTGCCGGTATTTTGGAATTTGGATTAACCCTCACAAAACCAGAAGAGAACTGTTCAGCTTCACCAATGTTAATCAAATACGCATCATATTCAGCTTCTTTAACACCTGCCGCTAACAACTCTTCCAGCAAGATAGTGACTTTGTGACCGTTAGGTGTACCAAGAGAATACAATTGAAAAGCATGGTCACCAACAGGAAGCTCTTTATCAAAGCGAGCGCCAGATTCAGGACTATTGATATTTGCCCACTTGTTACCACCATCAGTATCGTTAACCCAAACTTTTGGCGGTGTGTATTGTTCTGACATGATATTTCCTTATTAATATAGGGTAGCTTTAACTGATATTAGGTCACACTCCCTTGGTTAAAACCCCTAAATATAATTTCTTTTCAAACTGTTAAGCATGGCTTATTCCAGAAAGAAATAACCTGCTTTATGAGATAGCACACGTAAAAGATAAGTGTCCAATCAAACCTAAGCCACATAACGGTTAGTACGAAACATGATTTAGTCACGACATGCCTACAGGTTAAAGAAAGCTGTGATAAAATCGGGGGATTACAATTGATAAGGATTTGGCAATGTCTTCTGATTACACAGGCTCGAGTGCAGCGTACGCTCGCCAAGAGAAAGGCTACCGTGAAAAAGCACTGAAACTGTACCCATGGGTTTGTGGTAAGTGCGCGCGTGAATTTGTTTACTCGAACTTAAGAGAGTTGACCGTTCACCACGTCGATCACGACCATACAAACAACCCTGAAGACGGAAGTAACTGGGAACTATTGTGCCTTTACTGTCACGATCATGAACACTCAAAATACACAGACCATGACCGTTATGGCGTTGATGCCAAGGCTCGTTTAGACGACCACCAATCAGCGACCCACAACCCTTTCGCCGATCTAGCGAAGTTGATGAAGAAGTAACACGCGTTAAGAACGCGTCTTTGCTAAATGATAGCGGCTAGATAATAGATAAATAACAAGAAACCCCAGTATGTCACCATACTGGGGTTTCTTTTATCTGCAATCATAACCAAATAATAGAGTTAAGAGAGGCCAGATCAAAAAGAGCCTTCCGAAGAAGGCTCCTTTTTAGAATTCTGAATTATACAGCGGCTTGTTTGCGAGACTCTTCTACCTGCTTAGCGCGCTTTTTAAGCGTCAACTTATCGCGGTATGCAAACCAAACGTAAGTCACTACGACCAAGAAGAATAGGTATGACAATGAGAAAATGAACGGCGATTGAATGATATCGTTTGAGATACCCCAAGAAACACCGATAACGGTCACTGCAATTTTTGCAAAAAAGCCACACATCAATAGCATTAATGCCAACTGTGGGAAACGCGTGCTACGGAATGCCAGCCAGTAACAACTACCAACTGCTAACGCCGCAATATAGAAGCCGAATAGGAAAGAGTGAATATGGTCAGCTGCCGCTACACCACCAGAAATTGACATCAATAAAATTAAAAACAGTTTCATAATACTCGCCTCACCATAGGTTGGAAACGCATCCTTTCAAATTTGGAATCTCAGTTTGCGTACTATTTTCCCATTTTTTTTGTTCAACACAACCCCTCAAGTTGAACAAAATGTAAGCAACGGTGCTAACAAAAACCCAAGTTAACAATCATTTAACATACTGTTTTTAATAAACCTCCGTTAACCCTTGTCTCATATGAATAAAGCGTCATTTCGATTTATTTTGTTACACAAAATTAACCTTGGAAAATATTTAAAATAATTCGTAACTCTGTGATATCCGCACGGGATACGTGGGCAATCTGAAATGTGTATCGAAGAATCCCTTAAAAAATAAGCCCGCCACGCTAAAAAGAACAAAATAGAAAGGTATTAAACACAACTTACAAACCAACAAAAAACAACCCATTAACAATTTTGAGTTTATTTACCGAAAATGGAAAAAGAGATTCCAATCACATTTTTATTGGTTATAATCCGCGCTCTTTTGCGTTGTCTGTTGATAAACGCAAACTAATTTTGAAGAAACAATCACAATAACCCGTCTTTAGTTAAGTGGCTCACCACTGACCAACGACAAAACTGAGAATAAAAATGAGCAAGATTGATAAAGCATCACGTATCCTGCTAGCAGGCTTCTGTATCAACCTTTGTCTTGGCATCCTGTATGCTTGGAGTGTATTTAACAAGGCGCTAGTTACTGAAGCTGGTTGGAGTGCTGCTGAAGCATCTTCACCTTACGCTATTGCAACTATCACATTCTCTGTTTGTCTTCTTGTTGCAGGCATCCTACAAGACCGTATGGGTCCACGTAAGATCCTTATTCTTGGTACAGCGCTTACTGGCCTAGGTATGATTGCTTCTGGTTTCGCTACGACTCCTATGATGCTAAACCTAACGTTTGGCGTGATGACAGGTGCTGGTATCGGCTTCGGTTACGCATGTCTTTCTCCATCAGCAATGAAATGGTTCCATTCTTCTAAGAAAGGTATGGTTAACGGTCTAATCGCTGCAGGCTTCGGTCTTGCTGCTATTTACCTAGCACCACTAACTTCTGCGCTAATCGATAGCATGGGTATCCAAACAAGCTTTATGATTCTTGGTGTTGGTGTACTTGCAATCGCAGTACCTCTAGCGGCAACGATCAACAACCCACCAGCGGATTACACGCCAGCTGAGCCTAAAGTAAAAGAAGGCCAAGCACCTAAAGCGGTTAAGAAGACTGAAGACCTAACATGGAAAGTAATGCTGAAGACTCCTCAGTTCTACTCTCTATGGATCATGTACGCATTTGCTGCTTCTGTTGGTCTTATGATCATCGGTAACATCACTACGATTGCTAGCGTTCAAGCGAACCTACCAAACGCGGTTTACCTAGCGTCTATCCTTGCTGTATTCAACTCAGGCGGTCGTGTTGCTGCAGGTATGCTTGCAGATAAAATCGGTGGCGTACGTACTCTACTTTTAGCGTTCATCCTTCAAGGTGCGAACATGGCTCTATTCGCTACGTTCAACTCTGAATTTACGCTAATCATTGGTACGGCTATCGCAGCTGTTGGTTACGGTACACTTCTAGCAGTATTCCCAACACTAACTGCGGAATTCTACGGCCTGAAAAACTACGGTACGAACTACGGCGTGCTTTACACGGCATGGGGTATCGGTGGTGCTATCGGTGCTGCGGTTGTTGGTTACTCAATGACGAATGGCGAAGGTTACGGCCTAGCTTACACAATCTCTGCTGCTATGATGGCCGTGTGTATTGTTCTAGCTATCGTGACTAAACCAATCTCAGAAGCGAAAGCAACAGAACTTAAGCAAGCAAGCGCTTAACTCAGTTCTCGATTGATTAAAAATAGAAAGAGCTTAACCTTAGGGTTAGGCTCTTTTTGTATCAAGCGACTAATCCATTGACGATAGAAACCACTCCTCAGCTCTCCCCTACTTATTATCTCGACAACTTCAATCGACTGATTGAACACGCTCAAACACTCTATCCAGATCTGCTGAGTGACGATGAATGCCGTTGGTTGTCTGAATACAAACGTCTTTCAGTCGCAAGCCAGTGTCTAATGATTCGTTTGCTTTCTCGCAAAGGCTGCTGGTTTCGAAGTGATAAGCTCGACTATGCTGAAATTCCAGATCTGAAAAACGCCCTACAAGAGCTAAACACATCGAACTTCATTGCGTTAAGCCACCCTACCGAACAACATAATCTTGTCATTAATGATCTCGAATTAGGATTACATCTACTGACTAAACCAGAACTGTTCAGCGCATTTCCATTTCTTATGAACTATAAGACAGCGAAGAAAGACGAACTCTTGGCTTTGCTCGATCACCAACCTTTTAATAAGTTCCGAAACTTGTCGTTCGATTGTATTTACGTTGTCAAATCTGAAGTTATTGATGTCTTGCTGCTACTGTTCTTTGCCAATACTTATCAAGACCTAAGCCAATTCGTTCTTAGCGATCTTGGACTCAACACCTTCGAAAACTACCCATTAAGTAAACAGCGTCGTTTCTTCACCTCTAGAGAACAGCTCAATCAACTGCTCCAGATACGTGATATTCAACGCTTGTATTCAGAAGGGGACCGCAAAGACGGTGAGTTTCTGGAGCAGATTTTAAACTCGATTCCTGAAGAATCAGAGCACAGAAGCATTGCCAGAAAACGATCGCGTTTGATCAATGATATCGCTCGCGATCTAGAAAGGCTCAACCAAAACGATCAAGCTGTCTTTTGGTTCAAACAATCCGTACTTCCCCCAAGCAGAGAACGACTTGCACGCATCTATGACAAGCAAGATGAGCTAAACTTAATGTGTGACATTGTCACGAAAATGAAAGCGAATCCATCGGATGTATCAGAGCAGGAAGTCGCTATTAAGCTTGAAAACAGGCTACTACGGAAACAGGGCCACAAAGTTTCTCGAACCATAAAACCGAGCTGCAAAGAGATAAAACTGGAATTAGACCTCAGCCAAACGCGAGTTGAACTTGCGGTGAAGCAACACTTGGAAAACCAAGGTTGGGAAGTCTACTTTTCAGAGAACAGTTTTTTATGTGGATTGTTTGGCTTAGCCTTTTGGGAAGTGATTTTCGCAGACGTTGAGGGCGCATTTATCAATCGCTACCAACATCGCCCTCTGGATCTATACCATTCAAATTTCGTAGACAAACGAGTTAAACAGATCCAGGCTGCGTTTCAAACCATATCCGAGCAAGGACTAAACCAATTGCTTGATATCTACGACCAGAAATACGGTATCGCAAATCCATTCGTTCATTGGAACCATTTCCCTCAAGCACTCATTGAGCACAGTATGGAGGCTATTCCGAACGCCTTAATCGTCGAGCTATTCAAAGTGATGCTCAGTGAGCTAAAGCTATTTAGAACTGGGATGCCGGATTTGATTGCGTTCAAGGACGATGAATTTCATTGGATTGAGGTCAAAGGGCCCGGCGATAAATTGCAAGACAACCAGTGGCGATGGATCAAAGAGTTCGAGCGATTATCTGTTCCATTCTCGGTTTGCTACGTCAATCATTAGATAGTTGCCTAGTCTCTAGTCTCTAGTCTCTAGTCTCTAGTCTCTAGTCTCTAGTCTCTAGTCTCTAGTAAATAACTTACATCAATATCTTATCTATAAAATAGTCAGAACATGAGCTTTTTCAATCATTTTCGATATAATTAGAGAAAATGCCTAATCTTTAATACGTATGAATTTGAAAAAACTCTTCATTTTAGCTTTTGTTAGCGTCTTCTCAGGTTGTGCCGTCTACGCGGGGTTGAACTTCGATCAGCTCTTTGGTGAACAACAAGTTCGAGATCGCCAAGCGCCTATTCTTTCATCTCAAGAACAGCATTTCATTGACGAAGTCAAACCTATCATTGATAGCCGCTGTGTTGTTTGCCACGCTTGTTATGATGCACCTTGCCAGCTCAAAATGTCATCAGTTGAAGGTATTGACCGAGGGGCGAGTAAGGCACTCGTTTATCAAGGCACCCGTTTAACCGCCTCAGCCCCTACCCGCCTGTTTGAAGACGCGATAACCACACAAGAGTGGCGTGATGCGGATTTTCATCCAGTGCTTAACGAACGTATGCAGAATTCAGCGGCTAACCTTGATGCTGGGCTTGTTTCTCGTATGTTGATGCAAAAAGAAAACCACCCTCTTCCAGATCAAACGCAACTTGAAGGCTTCGACTTTTCAACCGATCGCGACCAACAGTGTCCGACCATTGAAGAGTACGCTCAATACGAAAGAGATTACCCGACGTGGGGAATGCCTTATGGAATGCCGAACTTAGATAAAACGGAATACGCGACTTTAATGAGTTGGTTGGAAAACGGCGCGTTAATGAATGACCATATTCCACTGAATGATGCGGAACAAGAGCTCGTTGATATCTACGAGGGCTTTCTCAACAAGAGTGACAATAAAAGCCAACTTTCAGCACGTTATATCTATGAACATCTGTTTCTATCACACCTCTATTTCTCTGATTTAGCTCAGCCAACACGCTTCTTCACCTTGGTTCGTTCTGCGACGCCTCCTGGTGAAGCGGTTCAACGCATCACGAGTCGCCGACCTTACGACGATCCAAAAGTGGATCGGGTTTATTATCGCCTGATTCCAGAGCAAGGCACCATCGTCCACAAAACACACATGCCTTTCGCATTAAATGAAGAACGCCTGAACAATTGGAACACATGGTTTGTGGATGCTCGTTACGCTGTCAAACAACTTCCTAGCTACGCGATTGACGTCGCGGCGAATCCAATGACTTCGTTTGAAGCACTTCCGGTGAACTCGCGCTTCCATTTCATGCTAGACAATGCACAAAACACCATCATGGCCTTTATCAAGGGGCCGGTGTGTCGCGGGCAGCTGGCACTCAACGTGATCAATGATAGATTCTGGGTACTATTCATCGATCCTGATAAAGCGGATCTGCCTGAAATTAATCAGTTTTATGCCAACCAGAAGCAAAACCTAAAGCTGCCTAGTGAACTAGAAAGCAACACTGTCCCTGTCACAAACTGGGTGAGCTACGCGAAGCAGCAAGCTCGATACCTTAATGCGAAATCAGACTTCACCAATCAATGGTTTGATAGCGGCGTAAATCTAGATACAGACATAATTTGGGATGGCAATGGCACGAACCCTAATGCCGCGCTTACTATCTTTAGACACTTTGATAGCGCTTCAGTTGTTCAAGGTTTAGTTGGCCCACAACCCAAGACAGCGTGGATTCTTGATTACGCCCTTCTAGAACGTATCCATTACCTTCTCGTTGCTGGTTTTGATGTCTACGGTAACTTCGGCCACCAACTGATTACCCGCATGTTTATGGACTTCTTGCGCCTTGAGGGTGAGAGTAACTTCTTGACCCTTCTTCCAAAAGACGTGCGACACATTGAACACTCAAGTTGGTATGAAAACCAAAGCTCACAGTTGAGCGACTACTTGCAGCGCAATATTGCACCTTTTGACCAGCCAACCAACGTGATATACAAAACGACAAATCCTAAGCGTGAACTGCTTAATATGATCAAAGATAAGCTCGCGCCGATCCTCGATAATCGCTTTGATATTGTCGAAACAGGGTTCAGTCGGAAAAACGAAGCTCTGCTCAAACAAGTGAATTTGATTAAGGGAGTTGGTCTGCGTCATGTGCCTCAATTAGTGACGATCATGATTGAAAGCGAGAGCGGCGATGAGCAGCTGTTCACCATGATTCACAATAACGCTCACAGCAACATTTCAAGCCTGTTCAATGAAGAAGGTAATCGAGATTACGCCAATGACGACTTAACACTGGTACGTGGCGTTGTAGGTAGCTACCCAGCCGCTTATCTGTCATTAACTGAGCGCGATATACCGACTCTGGTTAAAGCACTGCAAAGCTTGGACACAGAAAAAGATTACGTCGCGTTGCTGGATAAGTTTGCAGTACGACGCAGTTCGCCTGAGTTCTGGCCATTCAGCGACCGAGTTCACCGTTGGTATCAACAAGATCAACCGATTGAGTTTGGTTTATTGGATTACAACCGTTTTGAGAATAGATAGTAAAAATAGATAGCCAGTAGGCGCTAGGCCTTGGTTCTAGCTTTTGAGTATTGAGCACATTGCCTCGAGCGTCGGTTATATCGCCTTGAACGTCGGCTATATCGCCTTAATCCTCGGTCATATTGCTTGAAATCTTGGTAAGTCTTTCTTAAAGAACTATTGGTACACATGCTATAAAAAATCCTCTGACGAATAGTCGTTCAGAGGATTTTTTATTTGGCTTGCAGATTAGGTATAAGCTTAAAACAGGCTCACATCGTTAAACTGAAACATAGGGCACAAGTGCCTTCAACGAGTCTTTAACTAGTTCCGATAAAGCTTGGTCGTTATCTCGATACTGCAATAATGGTTCTTCGCTTGCTTCAATGCTCTGACACAAGCTGTACAGTGCTGATAGACCCAAACTACCCGCCGACCCTTTAAGTTTATGCGCCAAGGACTTCACTTCTCGTCCATCATCCGCTTGACTCGCCTCAGCTAATTCATTCAAGGTCAGGTCACTGCTTTCATCAAACAGCGCAACGATCTGTTTCATTTTCTCTAATCCAAGAATCGACAGATCACCCTCTATCACTTTGGAATCAATCAATTTCACCGGAGTATCTCCTCGGTCTTGGGAATCAGTTGTATCATATTGAGCATCAATGGCAGCCGTGTGATTAGCCAATACATCTACCATCTGCGTGGCGTTCCGTTCATCACTGTTACTCTCAATAACGCGTTTATAGTTTTGTTTGCAAACGGCATCGTTCGGATCAGGCTGTGGTAACAACAGTGCTTTACCATCGAGTTGAGTAACGATGAGCTGAGAAAGAGCCTCTTTCTCCAACGGCTTAGGCAAGAAACCATCGAACCCTGATGCTAAATAGCTTTCGACTTCTTCATTGAATACATGCGCCGACACCGCCACCATAGGTGGTATATTTAGCGGCTCAGCCGTGGACGTTTGTTCTAGAATCGCTTTTAACTGTTGAATCAGCTCTATGCCATCACAATCGGGTAGATTGATGTCTACCAGCGCAATATCAAACGCCTGCTCACTGAATATGGCTCTGGCCTCTTCTCCTGTTGTCGCCATCACAACGTCATGGCCTAGGTTATTCAGAAATCCTTCAGCAACAATGCAGTTAACAGGGTTATCTTCAATCAACAGTACTTTGGCACGGATACAAGCTTCAATAGTCGGTGCTTTCGTTTCAATCTTCTCACCCGCGAACAAAGGTACTGAGAACCAGAATTGGCTACCTTCTCCTTCTTCGGAATGAACACCAATATCACCGTTCATTGCTTGCATGATACTTTTGCTGATCGCTAGCCCTAGCCCAGTGCCGCCAGTTTTATTGCGACCACTACCGGTTTGGGTGAATGCATCAAACAGACAAGCTTGCTCTTTGCTATCAATGCCAACCCCCGTGTCTGACACTTCAAACATCACTCGATTTTCATCTTCTATATCTAAGCTGATAAAGATATCGACTGAGCCTGTTTCAGTAAACTTAATCGCATTGCCAACCAGGTTGTTCAAAATTTGGCTGATTCGTGTTACATCACCACGCCAATAACGTTGTACGTTACTTTCAATATGGAAATCGAAATTAAGTTTCTTCTCAGCAGCACGCCCCTCCATTAGTTGGTAGGTATCTTTAACCATTTGGTAGAGATCAAACGAAGCCGTGCGTATTTCTAAATGCCCCGCTTCTATCTTTGAATAATCAAGCACGTCATTCAAAATGGCGAGAAGATTCTTGCCGCTGCGGTTAATGATATCGGCATAACCCGATTGCAAAGGATCTAGCCCAGTATCTTTAAGTAATCGAGCCGTACCTAACACACCATTCATCGGTGTTCGTATTTCATGGCTCATCGTCGCGAGGAAGGCGGACTTAGCCCGGCTTGCTTGTTCTGCGGCATTACGAGCCTTAGCGTGATTTTCCACCTCGACATTCAACTTCTCATTGGTTTTTTGCAGTTGATAAGTTCGGTCGGTGACCAATTCTTCTAAGTGCTCTTTATGTTCTTCGAGCTCACGTTTCGCCTTCGCTTCTCCAACGGCAACCACTTGTAGCGCCTGTGCCGTGTTTCTCGCTGTAATAATAGCCTCACCCATATGCGCCAGTTCATCATTACCTTTAACCGAGATATCGATATTCAGGCGCCCCTGAGCGATAGACATCAAAGCTGAAGAGTATTCAGTAAGACGTTTAACCACCGAGATATAAACAACTCGCCACACAATAACGGCAACGATAACCAAGCCAATAACCGAAATCACCGACAACGACCATTGAGCTAGATTCAGCGTGCTAGTCAGCTCATCAACCGCTTTTTTGGTACTTAGATTCGAATCGTCGATCAATTGGTTAACCGTTGTATTCAGTTGCGAAAACAGCTCCAGCGTATTTTGCATCAGAAATTCAGATTTTTTGGTGTTCTCATATTGTTCTAACGATATATCGAACACGACTTGGCGTTTTCTTAATTCTTCAAGAAGCTGAGACATCTGCGCTGAACGAGTCGGGTCTTCGACCGCTTTCACACGGCGCGCCATAATTCTTAGATTAGATTCAAACTCAGATTGGATTTGATGAATACGTTCAACGTTAGTGACAGTCTGCGTTTCTTCAATTTGATTAAGCATTTTGTACGCCAACAAATGTAATTCATGCAAGCGTTCAGACAAATCAAGGTCTACCTCAACAAGCGCATCTAAGGCTTGGTAGGCTTTATCAGTTTGCTTGGTTTCTAGGAGATCATAAATGTGTGTAACGTTGGCAACTGCGATGGTGGCCGTGTTCAACACTTGGGTTCGGGTTAGCTGTTCTAGCTCTTCCGCAAGTAGACGCATCTCTTCAACACGAGAAGACAGTTCCTTGTTTAACCAAAGCTTACGTTCAACTGACACGCCCAACTCAGCCAGTGTATTAATAACACTTTGGACATTGTTTTCGAGTTTATTAAGAAGTTGGGAATCAAAGCTGTCGACGCCAAGTTCTTTGATATGCTGAAGAAGCGACTCAAGTTGACCGAACAACATCGTGCCCGCTTCTTTTCTTTCTGCTTCATTTCTCGCATTAGAAAGCGTTTGTACCGACGAAATAATACGGTTACTCAACTCAGATACTTGACGAGCTTCGATCATGGCAGGAAGAGCAGAATCGACGACGTTTCTTTCAGTCTTTGCTACAAAGCTAAAACCAGAAACACCGATCAATGCAGACAATAAAACCAACAGGGCCATCACTAAGAATGAGGCCAGTAGCTTGCGTCCAATACTCGCTGAAGCTAACAACATAAACTCTAAACCTTAAAACGTTCTTCTTTACCCATGCAGAATACGCTATATTTTGCAGTGTTTCTTATCTAAAACCAATAAAACGGCAATTCATGCTATCTAGACCTTTAACTTCAAAAATTCTTCTCTCATTACTAGCATCAGTCACCACTGTAGCAAGTGCTAGTGAGCCTTTGAGCCCAATAAAACCGGCAGAAGCCACATCACAAAAAGAAAAAATTTGTGCCATTTATCCGCACCTAAAAGACTCTTATTGGTTATCGGTTAACTACGGAATGGTCTCAGAAGCAGAAAAGCAACAAGTCGAACTTAGAGTTTTGGAAGCTGGCGGTTACCCCAACGTCGCTAAACAAGCCTCACAACTGGTGCTTTGCACGCAATGGGGGGCTGATGCCATTATTTTAGGCACCGTTTCGCCTGACGCTTACCATGAGAACCTGACCAACTGGGTCGGAGCAACCCCTGTGTTTGCCACAGTCAATGAGTTAACCGTCAATAAAGAGCAACAAAGAGTATTAAAAGGCACGGTCGGTGTCGACTGGTATCAAATGGGCTTCCAAGTCGGAGAGTTTTTGTCGAAAAGACATCCAAAAGGGTCAGGAGAAACACCTATCGCCCTACTACTTGGCCCACAAGCAAGCGGTGGCACTAAACCTGTGGCACTCGGGTTTTATGATGCAATCAAATCGAGCGATATCAAAATCGCGATCAGCTATTGGGCAGACAACGATAAAGAACTGCAAAGAAACTTGGTACAACAAGTCATCGAACAACCGGATATTCAATATATAGTCGGAAGTGCAGTCGCGATTGAAGCTGCGATAAGTGAACTAAGAGCTGCGGGTAAAACCAAAGATATTGGGTTAATTTCAAGTTACTTAAGTCACGGAATTTACCGCGGTTTGCTTCGTAACAAGGTGCTTTTTGCACCAACAGATAAAATGGTTGAACAAGGTCGCTTGTCGGTAAAGCAAGCCACCCATTACTTGCGTGGTCAACCTTATGAAAAACATAGCGCGCCCATGATTGAGGCACTGACACCCGCAACACTCAAAGATCAAATTATCGCTGACTCATTGTCACCTTCTGAGTTTCGCCCGGTATTCAGTGTGAATCCTTAGTGCTATATTGACTAAAGAACTCAAAACAATAAAAACGAATCAATCATTTAGGGAACATCCATGCAAAAAACGACGCGTACTATGCCAACGCATAAGAATATCGCTTTGGTCGCTCATGACCATTTCAAACCTGAGCTATTAAGATGGGTCAAAGAGAACAAAGAAAAACTACAAAAGCACTTCCTTTATGCAACGGGCACGACAGGTTCTCTACTCAGTAAAGAAACAGGCTTAGCGATTAAGAGTATGATCAGTGGCCCAATGGGCGGTGACCAACAACTTGGTGCGCTTATCTCTGAAGGCAAGATCGATATGATGATTTTCTTCTGGGATCCATTAAATGCCGTACCACACGACCCGGACGTAAAAGCACTGCTTCGTATCGCAAGTGTTTGGAACATCCCTGTAGCAACCAACCGCGCTACCGCTAACTTCCTGTTTAACTCTTCACTGCTTGAAGAAGAAGTGATCATTGAGATCCCAGACTACGAAGCATACTTGGCAGAGCGCACATAATCACACGTTAAATTAGCCCTTTACTAAACACACTAAAGAGCCTGCATTATGAACTGCCCCCAACAGTTGGACATCAATTATTGGGGGCTTTCTGTTTTTGTAATCTGCTCTTTTGAGCCACAAAAAAGCCCTGCTAGTTTCGCAAGGCTTCTCTTATTTCTCATTACTCTAAAATCTAACCGCTATTTTTCTTCGAAGCGCTTCGCTAAGTGATAGAACTCATTCACTTGCTCTTTTAGCTCTGTGGAGTGGTCTTTCACGGAATGTGTTGCAACCAAGTTTTGCTCTGCGGTAGATGCAATAGACTGCATATGCAGGTTCACTTCGCTCGATAGTTCACGTTGTTTATGAGCAGAGCTTTCAACAGATTGCATCAATTCATTCATCGATTGCATTAGATTTTCAACTTCAGATAAACGCTCTGCGCTCACCTTCGCAACATCACCGCACGCGTCTGTTTGGTCTCTGTTCGCCAGAATATCTTTCTGCCAGCTTTCAATCGTCGCCAGCATGGTATCGATGCTCTCTTTAATCTGAACTGTGGCCTTTGACGTTCGCCCAGATAACGCACGTACTTCATCGGCAACAACTGCAAAGCCTCTTCCTTGCTCGCCTGCTCTTGCCGCTTCAATCGCAGCGTTAAGTGCCAACAAGTTAGTTTGCTCAGCGATCCCACCAATCTCTTCCATTATCTTGCTCACGCTTTGCGCTTGGTCGCTCAATTGGTAAGTCGTGTGCGTCGCTTTCTCCGCCTGAGATGCCAAATTTTCAAGGTTACGATGGGTTTGATCAATGCTCTCTTTAGCACCTGCACAAGTTTGCAAGGTCACATCAACAATTTGGTGAGCTTCTTCTGTACGAGTAGAGACTTCATTGGCGGTCACCTCAACCTCTTCAGTTGCTTCACGTACCTGAAGAATATCTTTTGTCTGCTGATCGAGCGCTTCAGTGACTTGGTATGACGTCGCATTAAGGTTATCGGCTAAATCTTGCAATGGTTTCGCTGAGTCTGTCATACGACCTAATACAGTGCGGATTCGGGCAGACAGCAGCTTGAGATGAAAATCGGCAACAGAGAACTGACTATTACCTGAATAGACAAGGCGACTGACACTATCGAATTTAGATTGCAGTTTTTTCAACTGTAATGGAGTATCAATGAGCTCTTGTCGGAAAAGCAGTGCTAGAGCAGAGACAGGAAGAAGACTCAATATCCACTGCGATGCTTGCCCTACTTCTACAAGATTTGAAATCAGAGGCGCAGCCAAAGAGCCAAGTAACACTGCGTAACGAACACTGTCACTGATCTGTAGTGACCATTGGCGACCTGACGTCTCAGCTTTCAACAAGCTTTGATAGGCCTTATCCGCAACTTGCACCCACTCGCTTTTCGGCTTAACACGAACAGACTGATAGCCACTCACCTTCCCGCCATCATAAATAGGGGTAACGTAAGCATCAACTCAGTAGTACCCACCGGATTTAGTTTTGTTTTTTACGATCCCGCGCCACGCCTTGCCTTGTTTTAGATTCACCCACATATCGGCAAAAGCCGCTTTAGGCATATCACCATGCCTAACAATATTATGGTTTTGCCCAAGTAATTCATCTTGGTTGTATTCTGCAATGCGACAAAAAGCGTCATTACTATAGGTAATCACACCTTTAAGGTCAGTAGTTGAGACAAGTTGTTCATTTTCGCTTAAAAGCGTTTCACGAGATTGAGAAGGAGAGCTGGCTGTCATTATATTAACTTTTGTTAACTATTATTGTAGCCGAGGAATATATACAATTATTAAAGTTCTTACAAAATGCGAACGTAACATTTTGTGTAAATGACTGCTATTTATACAAAAATAACCAATGCACCTCACAAAACTCTAAACGCTAAGCCTCTTCCCTAACTATTATGCCTTTGATCTAATTATTCACACCTCTATCTGGCTAAAGGTCATGACTCATCTAAGTTAACTGCAGTGGTAAATTTCACTGTTCTCATAGAGACGGAGGTATGGAACTTGCGAATATTCAGATCTTTACGTAATACTCGCTCAACAAAGTCTTCGTAAGCTTGAATGTCTGTGACCGTAACAATCAACATAAAGTCAAAGCTGCCTGATATCTGATAGCACTGAGTGACCTCTGACGCCTTAGAAATAGAATGGCGAAAAATTTGATAGATATCCCCTCGGTCGCGCTCCATTTCAACGGACACAACTAGGGTCATCTTGCTGCCAGTAAGCTCAGGGTTAATGATCGATACATCACCGACTATCACGCCCTCTTGCCTCAATCGTTTCACTCGCTTTAAGCAAGCAGGAGGTGATAGCCCTACGATCTCGGCTAACGATTGATTAGGGATCCGGTTATTCTTCTGAAGCTCAACCAATATGCTTCTATCTATACGGTCTATTTCCATAATTTCTTAAACCATGATTTTTTGACTGATAATTTCTTACTTTACGACAATTTAAAAATCACAGGCAACTTTATAGGTTATTTTTGAAATAATAATCACAACAATCGCGGTAAGATCTTTTTATACAACACAACGAGTTATGGTCGTAACAATGAAATCAACCTATCAATTTTTCAAAGAGCTCCTCAAAGAAATCTTCGATGTCACTTCGACGCTTTTCCGTATCATGATTCCAATCATCATATTGATAAAAGTCGTCGAAGAGCTTGGCGGCGTCGTGATTCTTAGCGAATGGCTAAGCCCAATAATGGAAAGCGTCGGATTACCCAAAGAAATGGGCTTGGTATGGGCAACAACCATACTCACTAACATCTATGCGGGGCTGATTATTCTTATTAATTCCGATGTTCCCTTAACGGTTGCTCAAACTTCAATTTTAGGCAGCATGATGCTCCTTGCTCACTCATTGCCAATTGAAGGCGCAATTGCCAAAAAAGCAGGTGTTAACTGGCTGGCTACCCTATCGGTGAGAGTGGGTGGAGGCTTAGTGCTGGCATGGCTACTCAACCTCAGTTATCAATACGGAGACTGGCTCAACTACCCAGCAACCGTGCTTTGGCAACCGGAAGTATCTGGAGACACGAGTTATCTTGGTTGGGCGCTTGAACAGTTCAAGAACTTTGCGGTTATCTTCATGGTAATCTCAGTACTATTACTGTTACTCAAAGTTTTAAAGATTCTCGGCATTGAAAAGCTCATGGCAATATTGTTAAGACCGTTCTTGAGGCTGCTAGGAATCAGCAAAGACGCAACAAACCTAACAATAATAGGAATCACGCTCGGCCTTTCGTTTGGTGGCGGCTTATTAATCAATGAAGCCAAGAAAGGGCGTATCTCAGCAAGAGACGTATTCACCGCAATCATGTTGCTCAACTTGCTCCACAGTTTAATTGAAGATACGTTGTTGATCCTACTCATCGGGGCTGATTTCTACACGATATTTTGGGGAAGGCTTGTATTCTCGGTGTTGGTTGTCGCTGTGATATCAAACGTCATTAAGCGCATGAATCCAAGCACTTGCGAACGGTATTTTTATCGCGATGTCTCTCAGTAATAAGTAAATCGCCAACAAGAATAAAAGGAAAAGAACTCAAATACGGGTTCTTTTTTACGACTTGGTACTCCTATCACCTCCGCTATTGTTAAATTTCACGCCCTGAAACACTGAAAATCATTCTCAACACCCTAATTATTGATATTTCGTGTGAAAATAATTTCAGCACAGGTATTTACTAATAACTCAATTATTAAATGCAATGTTTAAACACAGAGAATATAAAACGCATATTATTACTTATAACTCCATACCTTGTATAAAGTACTCTCAAGATAATAATCACTTCCCAACCAATATTATTAAAATCCAAACTATCAACTATTCATTCAAAAAAAATCATTAAATAGCTGATAATAAAATAAATAACGACCATTATTTGATATTAACTTTAAATGTTGAAATCGGAACGAATAATTGCTTGTAATAATTATCTATTTGATTGGTAAATTTTATAAATATATTTTGTTACATAATCAAAACTGATGGCTCTTTTTAATATGCTCCTTATAACAGCGCCTCTTACAACCGAGGCTCGCACAACTAAGATTCTTACAAAAACACCCATAAAAGCAATGACTTTAATGGTTCTAACTTTGTCATCACTGTCACAGGCTTCCACTATTGAGAACGATGAACTATTGCTTAAGTCATTGATTAAACGAGGTATTATCTGTTCTGGCTTAACCTATGAGGAAAATCAAGAAGCTTTACGTATCTATCTCAACGCTAAAAAAGCGAAGAGCACTCCGTTTGATTCAAAAAGTAGAAAAGAGACAACCAATACAAAGGAGGTAGAAAGTAAAAAAAACACAACAAACACACGTCAGTTAAATAAGACACCACAAGAGTGTATTAGGCCAAACTCGGACAACAGATCCGAATAAGGCAAGTTGATACTGATATCGACATGGAAATATAAAAGGAAAATATAATGAAAATGATGAGAAAAACATTGTTGGCTTCAGCAATGCTTACTCTATTTAGCGTCAGTAGTTATGCAAAAACACCTATTGATTTAGGCGTTGTTAATGAAGACAAACTCATTGAAATGCTAGTTAGACAGGGCTTAGTCGACCAAGATGCAACCGATGTGGCAAAGCACGACGCACTTGACCGCTACTTGAAGAATAAAATCAATTCCGGTTTTAAAGGTGACGCTCAATTCGGTAAAAAAGCACTTGAGCAACGAGCGAAAATACTTAAAGCCATAGAAAAAGGATCTGGTGTTAAAAAGGCGAGCGTCTTTGCGTTAGAAGTCGGCACCAAGCGTACCGATAAAGTACTCGCTCTGTTAGTCGATTTCCCTGATTTGAACTGGGATAACAACAAACTGACCGAAGAGCACACACAAATGCTCTACGAGAGCTACAACCCAGAACATTATCAAGAGTTGTTGTTTTCAAACTCTGGCTACACTGGGCCAAACGGCGAAAACCTAATCTCGATGCGTCAGTATTACCAAAGCGAATCTGGTGATAGTTACAGCGTTGCGGGCCAAGCTGCAGGTTGGTATCGCGCCTCTAAACCTGCGTCATTCTATGGGGGTAACTCCCCTACTACCGACAACGATCTCAACGCGCAAGAACTGGTTCGCGAAGCACTGAATCAATTGGCTCAAGATCCGAGTATCAATCTAGCCGATTACGATATTGAAGATCGTTACGATTACGACGGTGACGGAAACTTCCGTGAACCCGATGGTGTGATTGATCATCTAATGGTGTTCCACGCATCTGTTGGTGAAGAAGCCGGTGGTGGCGTATTAGGCCCTGATGCGATTTGGTCTCACCGATTCAACCTTGGTCGCACCCATGTACTTAAAGGCACCTCTAGCTCGCTTCCAGACCGCTTTGGTGGCCAATACGCAGCATTTGATTACACGATTCAACCGATTGATGCCGCAGCTGGTGTATGTGCTCACGAGTATGGCCATGATTTAGGCTTGCCAGACGAGTACGACACGCAATATACAGGCAAGGGTGAACCTGTCTCTTACTGGTCAATCATGTCTTCGGGCAGTTGGGCTGGTCAAATTGGTGGCACACAGCCAACGGCATTCAGCTCTTGGGCAAAACACTTCCTACAGAAGTCGATTGGTGGTCGCTGGGTTAACGATGATCAAATCTCAATTAATGATCTAGAAGACAACCCACAAGTTTACACGCTGTTCCAAACAACGGATAACAGCCGTCCGAACATGATTAAAGTGGATCTTCCAGAAAAACAGATCGAAGGTTTAAAACCGTTTGCTGGTGAGTATTCGTTCCACTCTCAAAAAGGCGATGACCTGAAAAACAGCATGACACGCAAGTTGGTGATTCCAGCCGGCGATTCTGCACTGCTTTCGTTCAAAACTTGGTATGAAATTGAGAAAGACTACGACTTTGCACGCGTACTCGTGAATGGACAAGCCATTGCCGGCAACATCACCTCATTGGATGACCCGTACAATACTGGCCTCGTTCCTGCTATTGGCGGCGAATCTGGCGGTTGGATTGATGCTGAGTTCGACGTTTCACAATGGGCAGGCCAAGAAGTAGAGCTTTCGTTTGAATACATCACCGATGGTGGCTTGGCGATGGAAGGTTTCTATTTGGATAACCTCAGTGTGGTCGTTGATGGTGAAGTAACCTTAATAGACGATGGTGAGAGCAACTCCACCTTCGCCCTAAATGGTTACAAGCTGAGTAATGGGTTCCACCAAGCGCAACACTACTACCTGTTGCAATGGCGCAGCCACATGGACGTTGATGAGGGTCTAGCCAACATCAAACGCATGGGCCAACTGATCTCATTCGATCCGGGTTTGATTATTTGGTACGCAGACGAATCTCTGACTGATAACTGGGTAGGCAAACACCCAGGTGAAGGTTGGTTAGGTGTGGTCGATGCCGACCAGAATGCAATGACTTGGGAAAAATCCGGTGAAGTCGCTCAAACTCGTTACCAAGTTCGTGATGCGGCGTTTTCACTCAAAGATCATACTCCAATGCGTCTTGTAAACAGCGACAATGATGTGCTCGAAGATACCAGTTTAGTTGGCAATGCTAGCTTCTCGGATGACCAAGATTACACATCGCCTCAAGCACCAGACTCAGGACGTATCCTGACGAAGTTTGGTTTAGCGGTCGATATTGTGAATCAGAGTGACAACAACGAATACGGTGTGGTTCGCTTATCTAAAGTAAGCCAACACAACGTCGCTCCTACTGCGAACTTCGAGCTTAATGTGACTGGCCTGAACGTTTCAGCACGTAACTTCAGCTCAGACCAAGACGGTGAGATCACCAGTTATCTATGGGACTTGGGCAACGGAACAACAAGTAACGAAGTGGCACCAACTTGGTCTTACGAGCAAGCAGGTGAATACACGGTGAACTTGACTGTTGTCGACAACAAAGGCAATACCGATTCGTTCAGCTCCGTAGTGAGTGTTGAATCTCCAAACGCTCTTCCAGAAGCAAGCGCGAAGTACATTCACTTGGGTCGCTGGGTAACCATGTGGTCAACAAGTTCAGACAGTGATGGTCGTATTGTTGATACCGAGTGGACACTTCCAAACGGTAAGGTGAAACGAGGTCGTACATTCACTTCAATCTTCCCTTCATACGGTAAGCACAAGGTGACACTGAAGATAATCGATGACCAAGGCGGGATTACGACTAAGACAATTTTAGTCGACCTGTAAATCATAGCAGGCTCTATCATGAGGATTTACAAAATAAGCTTAAGTACTGTTGTCACAGGATATAAACCACGACAGCAGTTTTAAGAAAACGTCATTATTTAAGCCATAAGCGAAAGCCCTACCGATTCGGTAGGGCTTTTTATTGGTCGCAATTTAAGATACTAGGGGTTTAGTCACAGTAAAAAACTTGCTGAACCACCATTCGGAACCATTACACGGGCTGCTTTTGAATGCGTGATTTACGCGCACTGAATGCAAACAACAAAATTACGGCCAAAACGAATGGTAAAACGTAAACGTTAAGGTTTTGCCAACCTACTGTTGACTCCAACCAACCAGACAGTAGCGCCGTGACAGTTACACAACCAAACACAACAAATTCATTGAACGCTTGTGCCTTGGCTTTATTTTGAGCTTGATACGACTGGCTGAATAGGCCTGTTGCAGCGATGAACATAAAGTTCCAACCCACACCAAGCACAACCAAAGCCGCTCTAAAGTGCCAAATTGACACGCCATGGATATTGATGGCAATACTCACCACAAATAACACGCCACCTGCAAGGATCATCATTCTTGAACCAAACTTCTCGATGAGGGAACCCGTAAAGAATGCAGGCACAAACATACCCAATACGTGCCACTCAATCACACCAGCAGCTTTAGTAAAATCGAATCCGCAACCAATCATCGCCAATGGTGTTGCCGTCATCAAAATGTTCATCACGGCGTAAGCAACCATGGCCGCAAACACAGCGCCAACAAAGTTCGGCGCTTTAACGATCACACTTAAAGGATCGGCTTTGGGAGCCTGACTATTAAAAGAGACCATAGGAAACTGAATGGTTTGTAACAAGGCTAAAGCTAAGATGTTTAGGCCGATCAGCGAAGCAAAAGCACCAATATACAAACCATCTGCTGACCACTGTTGCGACATAATCGCCAAGTTTGGCCCTAATACCGCTGCTAAAACGCCACCAGCCATAGAGATAGATATCGCTCGATGACGGGCATTTTCATCACACACCTCGATTGCAGCAAAACGATAAAGCGTACCAAAACCAATACCTATCCCAAGCAAAAACGTGGCGAAACAAAACAGATAGAAATGTTGCTGAGATAACGCGTAAGTCGCAAGGCTTGCTCCGGTAATGCCAACTACATTGCCGATACTAAACCCTCGTTTTCGTCCTAATTTTCCTGAAATTAAAGATGCAGGAATAGTGGCTGCCATTAAGCCTAAAAACTGCAACGCAACCGGCAAAGTAATCATGCTGACACTGGGTGCAATCTGTTTGCCTATCAAGCCAATCACTGAGATCAGTAATATGTTGCCCGTCATCAACAAGGCCTGACACAGTGAGAGCAGCCAAACATTTCTATTCATCTTCGTTCCTAAATATGGGCACAGCTGGTCAATAGAACAAAAAATCAACAAAGTCGCAACTCTTTGTTACTTTTAATGAACTCACCAAAGCACTCAATTAAAGAGCCACGAGTCTCGACTTCGAAGTGTATTCCGCCAAAGGTGCTTTAATCTTCGTTGCTTTACGCTCTAGAGTTGAAATTATCATTACTTAAGATAATAATAATTTTGTGTTATTCAGAAGCTTTGTTGTTTATAGGCTTTGTTATTCACAGGCTCTGTTACTTATAAGCCTTTTTATCCATAGGCGTTAGCATTTAAAGGTGAGTATGATTAATCCACTTTGGCTCAATACATTTAAGACTCTGGTTGAAGTTGGTCATTTCACCCAAACTGCAGAAAAGCTGTATATGACACAGCCTGGCGTTAGCCAACACATCAAAAAGCTTGAGCAAGCTTGTAACTGTGACTTGTTATCGAGAGAAAATAAGAGTTTCGAACTGACCGAACAAGGTCGGATTATGTATCGCTACGCTCTTAAACTGGAAAAAGACCAAGAAGATTTATTCGAATCTCTGAGTTTCGACAATCCTTATTCTGGGCAATGTCATCTATCCTGTTCGGGTTCACTCTCTTTGCGTCTGTATCCCAAGCTTCTTGAACTGCAGCAGCAACATCAAGACCTGAGCATCAACCTAGAAGCGGCACCGAACAAAAAGATATTGAACGACCTAATCCAAGGCACCACCGATATTGGAATCGTAAGACATTCACCCAATGACAGCTATTATCAGAGCCAAGTTATTGGTAATGAGGCGCTGTACTTAATCGTCCATCATAGTCTTGCTGACTTAGAGATTACCCCTGAAGCTCTGCACAATATCGGCCTCATAGCCCATCCAGACTCTGCTCATTACCTGTCTTTGTATTTTGACCTATGCGGAGATAAAGATTTAGCGAACATCAACATCAATGAGATCCCGAAGTCTGGCTACATTAATCAACTCCACCAAATTCTATTACCCGTCTCAAAAGGGCTTGGGTTCACCGTGTTACCCGCAGGGGCTGTCGAAAACTTTCCAGACAAAGAGAAGTTGCACGTTGTGCCACCTAAAGTGAAGGTTGAAGAAACACTATATTTGGTTCAGAAAAGAAATCGAAAACTGCCGCACAGATACAACACCCTTATCGATCTAATCAAACAACACGTCAGTAATTAATCCGAGACACAGAAAGAAGTAAAGCCTTTAGCTAGTTCGTTATTTCGCAGCAAGAGCTAAAGGCTTTAATGTTGGAGTGATGTTCAAAAGACAGCTACTCAGAAGCGCTCAGAACCTCTTGGGCTCGTTCAAAGTCGTAATTATCTAACGCACTTTGGACATCTTTAAGAACTGCTGAATGTGGATACTGTGCCAGTAATTCAGTCACGTATTGGGTCGCATCGTTATCATAAGCATCCAACAGCGAATACAACTTAGCACGCTGCTCTTGAGTGATATTAGGCGAATTCGATGCATCAGCGCTTCTCACCTCAGTTTCTTGAGTACATGCCGTTTCAACACCTTGAGCACCAGAGCCATCAAAGCTGCTCTCTACCGTTTTGATCAATTCGATCAACCCAAGCTCAGCTTGTTTAAGATCCTGCTCATCACACGCCTTGTTATGCGCTTTGCTTTCAAGACCACCGAGTTGTTCAGCCAATTGCAACCCGCCAATAGAAGCCGCCATGCTTTTTAACGTATGTAGGTTCCGCTCTAACGTCACCCATTCATCTTGCACTAGGTTGTCGAAGGTATCCGACATAATGTCAGGCGCCCCTTGGCAGAATCTACCAAGCATCTTGTCTTGCAGCTTCACATCATGATGAGTCAGCTGACCGAACCTTGGCAATGAGAAAACAGGGAGAACCATCAGAGTATCAGAGCTTAATGTCGGACTGTTAGAGCTGCTATTTTGCATCCTAACTAAAGGCGACTCTGATGACGCTTTACCCTCAACCAAAACCTCTGGCACGATGTATTTCGTAATTAAAGCGGTGGCTTTATCGATGATAATGGGCTTATCCAAGAAGTCCGTGACTCCAGCCTCTCGCGCTCGCTGTTTCGCATCAGCAAACACATTGGCCGACATCGCAATAATTGGTACATCTTTATCAAACTCACGAATCAAACGTGTAGCTTCGAAACCATCCATAATCGGCATTTGCAGGTCCATAAAGATCATCTCATATTCATTGCTTTGAGCTAACTCCAGTGCCTCTTTTCCATTCTCTGCCAAGTCGGCATTCAGATTAGAGCGGGTGAAGAATGCCAAAGCTAAATCTTGATTTAACTCATTATCTTCAACTAGCAACACCCTTTGACCTTTGAACTCTATCTGGTAATCCAGTTGCAGCTCTTGGGCTTTAAACTCTGCCAATTTTTCAACGCTTGATCTTGACAATGTTAGAACAAACGAAAACTCGCTGCCTTGCCCGAAAACACTCCCAACACTAATTTGGCCACCCATTGCACGAACCAATTTCTGACTAATATTGAGTCCTAACCCTGTGCCACCGAATCGGCGCGTGGTTGTACTATCGGCTTGGCTAAATGCTTCAAAGAGCTTGTGTAGATTCTCATCAGAAATTCCTATGCCAGTATCGGCCACCATCACCTTCATAGTCAGACTGTTATCATCTGATTCAACAAGGGCTACAGTTAACGAGACACTACCAGTTTCCGTAAACTTAATCGCATTACCAACAAGGTTAAGTATTACTTGGAACAGCCTTAATGGATCGCCGCGCAGAGGAGTGTTTAACTCTAGATCTATCGACATAGACAAGTTAAGTTGCTTCTCATTCGCTTTGAGTTCCATCAACTCAATGACATCTTGGAATGTCGTCACGGGATCAAATGGGATGCTATCAATGACAAGCTGTCCCGCCTCTATCTTAGAGAAGTCGAGGATGTCATTAATGATGCTTAACAGTGAATGCCCCGAACGGTGCACTTTCTCAATATAGTTTCGAGCAACAGGATTAGATATTTCGCCAATCGCCAGATAAGACAAACCAATAATAGCGTTCATTGGCGTTCTAATTTCATGGCTCATATTGGCTAAGAATTCCGATTTAGCTTGGCTCGCCAAATCGGCCCTCTGTTTCTCTTCTTCTAATTGCTCATTAAGGCGCTTCATTTCTGAAATATCGAATGCCCAAAATAGCGTGGCTATCTCGCCATCTAGCTCAAACAAATAATAGCTGACGAGCGCAACGAAACGGGTTCCATCAGATTTTCTAAGCACCAACTCCCGGTTTACTACCTTGCCATTGAGCATTAGCTCCTTATGTACATCATCCCGAACGGATAAAGAGTCATGAATAGAAGCTACATCGATAGAATCAAGATCAAGACCTTCAACCCCAAACAGCCGTTTCGCAGTATCGTTGGCATAACGAACTTTCTCTTCAAACACAACACTCGCGGCGATAGGAGAGCTGTTAAGCATATTATAGAGCTGCTCCTGAGCCTTCTTAAGCGCCTCTGTTGCATCATTGGCAATGCTTATTTGTTTCGAGAGTTTTCGATTCCAGAAAACGATAAGTAAAACGATCACCAAAGCAAAACCTGAAATGGTATAAACCAATTCATAGTCAACTCTTTCTATCGCTTTTGGCGCTGCCCACTTCGCCGATATCTTTTGACGTTCTTCAGCAGAAATGCTCTCAATCGCCTTATTCACAATGGAATAAAGCAAAGGTTCAGACTTAATGACGTGTAAGGTGGGTGAAAGGAAAAAATCAAGTCGTCCGATAATTCCGACCTCACGATGACCAAATGAATCAATGAGGTAGTTTAGGACTTCGACAGTATCGATCATGCCATCTAGGGTTTCATCATCCAGTCGGTTAAGCCCATCTTCAGTGGATTCTACTTTCACCCATTCAATATTCGGGTATTTCCCGACAATCGCATCGGTATTTGCTGCGTTCTTCAAGATACCGATTTTCCATCCTTCAGCTTCCTCAAGCACCAAGCTACTTATGTCTCGTCTCGATGCAATAGCTAAACGGCTTGAAAACAGGCTCTTGACTGCTTTGACGTTGTCTCCTAACGAACGGTTCTCTTGTGCTGCGGAGACCAGTTCTACTTCATGATGATCAACCAAGCTTCGGGTCTCAGACCAACTTGCAACGTCTACATGGTTGATACTTAACCCTGTTTTGTGCTCAATGAGCGTTAGGTAATCGTCAATCATACCGATGTATTCACCGGCATTGGATACCGCCTCATAAGGCAACGAATTTGGATCGATACCTATCCGAACATCCGGATTGTCTTTGATCCACTTCCTCTCTTTTTGGCTTAAATTTAAGATCTCTCCAGTCAAATTACTCGCTTGATAAACATCCGCAATATAGCGTTTCGCCGCATCTCCGAATGAACTAAATTGTTCGACTGATGGAAAATAAACATGGTTCCGCTCTAACGACTGAACATCAAAGTAGAAAGTCATCGAACCAGAATTGGTGCTCCCTCCTTTGGTTCGATAATTTGCCACCTTGGTGACTGATGAAAAGTGAGAGGTGTTTTTCTTCTCTCCATATTCATCAACTAGGTTACCGATGTACCAAGATTTGATTGGACGATTACTATTATCCGCCTGTGCAGTGATCACCTGAAATGAACTGTCCGTATCGAAAATTTCAAAAACTTCGGTTAACTCTTCAAAGCGGTCATTGACGATAAAATACGCGGATATTTGCGCTATGATATTCGCCTTTTTAAGCACTTGGCTTAGATCATTCTGAACCTGCATCTCGATAATTTGGCTTAAACCGTCATCGGCCTGTTTAAGGTTGTTAATCGCGGCATTGAAGCTGTCTCTGATTTCCTCACTCTTAAAATCAACATAGATCGGATACTCAACTTTATACTCGTCATGTAACGTTAGCTCTGCCATTTCAATAAAACGAGTATTGGTGATAAACCACTCCAGAACCCTTCGTTCAACCATTAACAGGTCAACATTTTGAGCCCTCAATTGTGAGAATGCCGATTCAAGACCTTCGTAATCTTCGACACGACCAATGTCTAACTTACCCTTCAGTACTTCAACAGAATTTTTAATTGGTGAGGTCTCGTCGAACAATAACGCCCCTAGTGATAGGTCGTTCTGAGATTCAAGTTTGAGCTTGCGGCGAGTCAGTGAAACAGGAACAAACTCAACATTAAGAACTTTATCACTTAGGAAATGAGCATTAGGATCATCAAACTGAACGCCAGAAACAAAGGCAATAGAATTATTGTTGTCGATGGCCTTTCTAGCGGCACTAGGAGGGAGAGTGACAACGTCACCCAGCTTATACCCCATATCATTAAGAGCACGTTGAATAATGTCGTGTTCTAGCCCGACCGCGGTGCTGTCTGGATACATATACGGAGGATTACCAAAGCCAAATACGCCTTTTAGTGGAACTCGATAGGGAGAAGTATCTAGCCACTTTGATAAAATCTGGTTCTTATTTGCAACGTCAAAAGTTTCAATTTGTTTGTTGATTAGCGTCAGTAGCTCTGGTTCGTCATTTCGAATCACCATCGACGCTTCTAACTTTTTCCAATGCTCCAAAACATAGTTGACCGCTAGATCATGAACGCCAATCTTTTTCGCAAGATCCATAGTGGTGATAGGTTCACCGACCATGCCTTCGACATCACCAGACCCTAACGCACGCACCGCATCAATAACATTCTCAAAATCGACTCTTTCGATAGAGCTCAACCTCACTCCTGCACGCTCCAAGTCTATGTTTTCATTAACCATAGCTATGCGGCGTTTATTATTTTGATCTAGGTTTCCATCGAGTTTGTTGTCGATAGGGACTATCACAGCCACCTGATAAGGAATATAGGGATCACTTGCAAGAAAACGTCCACCTTCACTTGGGTCGAACTGTTGGAATGGGAACACGTCACCTCGCCCGTCGACTAACGCGGCTTTAGCCTCGACACGCGAGTTAACTGTGACAAACCGAACATGAACACCAAAACGCTGTTCAAGATCTAATGTCCAATCTTTGATGATCCCTGAGACCTTTCCTTCTTCATCGATAAATGAGTATGGGTAATGGTCGGTAAGGGTAACAAAGGTAATCGTTGGTTGGTTTTCTAACCACTGATTTAACGTTGCATCGCTCACTTCGCCGGCGTTTGCACTGCGAATGACTAGTGACCACACAAATAAGCCAATGATAAGAGATAATACAAAACGATTTAGTGACAACATCAAGCCATCACTCATCGCTAAACTTCTCTTTAATCGCAAGAATCTCGGGCAACTTAAGAAAGAACAGATCAACGATAGTTGGATCAAAATGTTTGCCTTTCTGTTCTTCAAACAAGCTCAGTGCCTCATCGACACTCCAAGCCTTCTTATAAGGACGCTCTGCTGTCAGGGCATCAAACACATCAGCCACCGCAGCGATTCTTCCTACCAAAGGAATTTCTTCACCCGCGATCTGGTTTGGGTAACCGCTGCCATCCCATTTCTCATGATGATATTGCGCCACCTGAATCGCCATACGCATCAGTTTGGAATCACTCTGCCTACCAAGAATTTCAACACCGTACTCGACGTGTTTCTGCATAGTATTCCACTCACCGGCATCCAACTTACCAGGCTTTAGCAGCACACTATCGGGAATGCCAATCTTGCCAATATCATGCATTGGTGCTGCATCACGCAACGTCTCGGCATCTTCGTCAGTCATTCCCAAGGCTTTAGCTAGCACTTCACAGTAGTGACTCATACGCTTAACGTGCATGCCTGTTTCATTGTCTTTAAATTCAGCAGCTCTACCCAGTATGTTCAGTGTTTCTAGCTTACCGAGATTGATCTCTTGAGTTTTCTCTTTTACCTGACTAAACAACGCGCGTTGTTGGTCATAAAGTGCGATATGCGTTTTCACACGCTGGAGTGCAATAGCAGGGGTTATCGGTTTGGTTAGGTAATCTACAGCCCCCAAGGAGAGCCCTTTTACTTCGGCTTCAGGTCCAATTTTGGCAGTAACGAAGATAATGGGGATATGCGCGGTGTTGGGCTGTTCTTTGAGCTGTCGGCAAACTTCATAACCATCAATATCTGGCATCATGATATCGAGAAGAATGAGGTCTGGCTGAAGCACCATCTTGGCTATCTTGATGCCAATGGTACCGTTAATTGCTACTTTGACTTGATAGGTATCTTTAAGTATTGCAGTCAACACATCCAAATTGCTTGGGGTGTCATCTACGACTAACACTATGGGTTTACGACTCATTGATACCTCGTATAAAAATCAAACAGTTATAAATATAGTGTAGAACGATTTTTAGAGGTTAATCAGAAAAAATAGCAATTGTTTATTGAAAATGAAGAGTAGATCTTCGAGTGACATCAAACCAACGTTTGTCGAAGTATGACCAGTCAAAAATTCGGCATCCACCCTTTGAATGTGAACCAGATAAAAACCATCAATTAGTTTCAACAAACACTCGCTTAAAATCAACCGACAATCAACTGAGGACGAATTAGATCATAAACGAAACTTTGTTCATTAAAGTGATTAAAGACTTGATTAACGACACCACCAGCCATATGTGAGTGTCCTCCACCAAACCCAGCACCTGTATCATTCAAAGCTCTCTTTATCACCTTCGCCACATCATTTTGGGGGCACTCAGAACGCAATGAAACGAATGTTCTCTCATGGCTACGAGCACTTAACACTACTATATCTATTTCATCAACGGTCAATAGAAAGTCGCCAAGCACTCCCAGCATATTTTTGGGGCACCCTTCTGGTAAGCTGCCAAATGCACAATTGCCGTCTTTCCTAATAGCTTCAAACATGGAATCAAATAACTTCAATTCTTGATATTCGATTTGATTGCGACAAATACGATTTACCATATTCATATCGGCACAGCTTTGGAGTTGAAAGAGAGCTTTGATATCAGCTTTGTTCATTGCTCGGGTAAAATTTGCCGTATCGAACGTTAGTCCAACAAGTAAAGCCGTTGCAACGCGCTCTGGAATAGGCAGATCGTAATGATTAAAGTACTCAACCATAATGGAAGCTGTTGCGCCATAGTTAGGTCGAATATCTGAAAACCAAACGAAACTGGGTGCTATAACCTGATGATGATCGATCACACCAACTTCTATACCTGGTAAATCGGTAACGTTTTTTTCACCAATACAGCCATCTACAACAATGATTTTATCATTGGGTTTTAGATCTAATCGGTGTGACTTAACGATGGGAATATCAAGCCACCCAATCAAATTATGTAAAGAAACACGGTCAATAAAGCCTTGATAGGTAATGAGGGGTTTAAAGCCCTTCTTCCTAAGTAAATAAGCGAGAGCAAAAGCGGAGCCTACCGCATCATGATCAGGAAAGTCATGAGCTTGAATGATGATTCGTTCACAGTCCTTTAGGCGTTCCAGAAAATCGTCAAATGAGAAAATAGACATACTTCACCTTAACCTTTGAGCTTTTCTATTGTATTGAGAACAGTTTCAGTACCACTATCCAATTGACTAACCATCTCATCTCCATGTTGAATTCCAATAAAAACGCCGATAGCGATTAAGAGAAGAGCAATAATTTTTAACATGAAAACAACACCATCTATAAATAAAGCGAATCAATTGAGCTCTATAAGTAAGAATAACACCCTCCTAAGACTCTCAAATAGAAGCAAATTAAGAAACACTCCTCCCAAATTAACTAAAACTTGCTCACATTTAACAAAACAAACATTGACTTATATCTCATTGCGATTGATGTGCTATTGAGTGATATTCAACTAGATTATATGGTCTTGAGCTCATCTGACACTACGGCCATACGGAAGACTTATCTAATGACACGGAATAGAATTGTCACAGGTATGCTATTTGCGCTAGCACCAACTCTTAGTTTTGCTAACGCTGACAATCAATTTGAATTTTCACACTCTAAACAGGGAACTGTATGTTCATCTAATCCTGATATTTGGCAACTTGGCGGAGAGCTGCAAGTTGATGCTCCTATTTCGCTGAATGGCAAGGTCATCACTCGCGGCGGACAAAAAAAAGCAAGCAATAATGTTGACCTATTTGCAGGAAAAGAGTCCTCTACCGAACAACAATACATGACGAGTTCTATCGGATGTATACAATCTGACGACCCAATGTCATTGGTTGGTGCTGTCGCATCTTTATACGAAGTACAACACACCACATTGAGCAGCTCAGACATCCCACCACCAGTTCGAGAGCCTGATCTGCCCAAAGCGCCAGAAATCGTCAAAGATCAATTTGAAACCAAAACTCAATTTGATCAACGCGTCGAAAAATTGCGAATAGAACGACAACAACAAATAGCCGCTATACAACTTAAATACCGTCAACAAGTAGAAGCTCGAAATGCCAAAATTCGAGTCCTACAAGAAGGGGCAGACTCTCGAAAGGGCAACTTGGGCGTGCAAAAGACTCGACTCGTCGCTAAAGCCTTTAGGGATGTAATGGGTACACCGGTCGTCACAACAAAAAGTTATGATGCTGAAAACCAGCAAATGCACCTGTTATTTAAAGCCTCAAATCAAAACTACCAACGAGACATTATTCTGAACGTACCTCAAGAACAGGCGCGTGATGTCTTCAGCAATATCGATAACCTGGACCTAGCACTCACCTACTCTTATGACGAAAGCCAACTAGAGCTCGTAAATATAAAAGGCAACTACAATGACGTAATGTTCTCAGGGGATGTGGCTAAAAGTAATTATCAGCCCGAAGCTCTGAGTGTGGTTCTTAACAGTGGCCCAAGCAGTGTCTCGAATCCAGGGCTAGAGATGCAAAACCCTAACTTAATCGATGCGTTTGAAGTCGATTCACGCCTCTCGGCAACGGACAACACCGCCTCTGATGAATTGAAGCAACTACTTAATGGCTTTGTGCCTGTGGAAAGTAACTCATCCAACTGGTTCTTCAACCTATCTATCGAAGATTACGCAAATTCAGATCAAGTAGCCTTTGCGCGCAGCAGTGGTGAAGTGATGTCTGACGTCGCGACAAAAGTTCTGGGTGTTCCAGAAAGGCACGTCTACGAACTCATTGACCGTGACGCAACCAGTGGTGCGATTAAAGATAAGTTACGTTTAATGTTAGACAACGTCGATGAAGGCGATACGGTTTACTTCTACTACAGTGGACACGGTATCCCTGCGATTCCCGATAATGATCCTTACATTCTCCCGCAAGATAAGATCCCTGACTACATAACTGATGATGAGTTCTTCAAACTCGATAACCTCTACAAAACACTGTCTAGCAGTAAAGCAGGCAAGATAGTCGTTATGGTAGACAGTTGTTTCAGTGGAGCGACTGATGGTGTATCGGTCATCAAAGGGGTTGCCGCCTCCAGACTGGCACCGAAAAAAGTCAGTATCGATCCTGAGCGTATGGTCGTGATCACCGCGGGACGCGATAAAGAGTATTCCAATATGTACCAAGAAAAAGGTCATCGCCTGTTTAGTTACTACCTCATGAAGTCAATGATCGAGGGAAACAAGGATGTGAATACGCTTTATCAAGATGTTTATAACAAAGTGAAATCTGCCTCTTTTGAGATGGGGGATTTAAAACGTCAACATCCAACAATTACCGGTAACCAGACTATGTCACTTTAAGAGCGTGTCTCTTTTAAGATCGTACCACTTTTAAAACTATTTCAATTTACAACCTATTTGAAACATTGATTAAGGCTTATATCCATGTTTAAGAAAACACTTTTAGCAACATCCGCTCTTCTAATCTCATCAACAGCCTTCGCTGCAGATGTAGAAAACTCGAATCTAGATATCGCTTTCCAAGGAGCTCATTTCCAAGGTGCTGGTAATCAAGTCACCATGCTGCGAGTTCCAGTAACCAACAAAGATACAGGACAAACCCAGTTCTTTGACATGAGCGCTCAATTTGCAGCCGACAAAAACGGTAATCTTGTGTTCAAAAACATGAGCTCTGTAAAATCCGTAGCTTTTGCAAGTGCGAATCAAATGAGAGCTGGACATTACCTCGATGAAGATGGGAAAAGTTGGTACGTTGACGGCCCTTCTACCGCCCCCGACGGGAGACTTGTATGGAGTTTATCATGTAGCAATCGATGCTTCGGTAATGGTTCCGCGAGCCTACAAGTTATGAGCGGTCCGGCAAAAGATAATGGGCTAATTTCTCAAATGGATGCGTATAAGGTAATTATCAAAAACCCTACAAGTCTAAACTATGGACTTTTAAACGGTAGGTTTGTTGCAACTGCTGGACAAGCTGGGAACATGATCACAGTTGTTAGATATGATGCTAATGCAGAGCCGAGCCTTTCTTGGGCATTGCGTTCAGCTCCCGAGCCACAACCGGAAGACTAATGAAAATACTAGCGCTAATCATCTCCCTGTCGAGTGCTTGTGCTTTCGCTTCCCCGTCTTGGTACGGGGAAGTGCCATTGGACTCAACTTTGAGCTATGGGTTCGGCAAAGGCAACACTTATCAACAAGCCAAAGACGCGGCTTATCATGATCTGGCTAAAGGTGTTGAAAACCGAATAGTCAGTAAGACCACCAGTACTAAAACCTTCGAAAATGGCGAGTTGAAAAAATCTGCGGCTTCTCATAAAGAGTCCATATCCAATGTGGTTTTTCGAAACAACGTCACCATTATCAACAGTGAAAAATCGCAAAACCAGTTTTATGTTCAAGTTCAATATGACCCCGAGTCATTTGCACAAAAGCTCTCTGCTTGGTTAAAGAAATCACAATGTCACAGTAAATTACACCCATACTGGTCAACAACGACCATGCTAAAAAACTGGGTGGAACAACACCAATGTCTGCCGGATATAGATATCGAGCGGTTTGCTGGAGGCTGGATGCTTTCCAACAGTAGTGGCCAGTTAATACTACCGGAAGCAAAGTATAACCACCTATTTTTCAACTATTCAGATGAAAGTATAAAGATTCACTCATCCAAGCGAAGACTCAATGCTGGCGACCATTACTTTGATCTGCTCCAGTCAGACTGGACACTTAGCTAAGCGACATTTCGCTTTTCAA
>NZ_JBGONU010000051.1:0-32935 GCF_041439295.1 Vibrio sp. 1F253
GCTCGTCGGGCTCATAACCCGAAGGTCGTCGGTTCAAATCCGGCTCCCGCAACCACATTACAGTTGAACGTTGATTTGATGCTTTGTAGCAGAAAAGACGAACGGTTAGCTTATGCGATACTAGCTCAGTTGGTAGAGCGCAACCTTGCCAAGGTTGAGGTCATCGGTTCGAACCCGATGTATCGCTCCAGTTTACTTTTCATGGTAAACAAAACTCTTTAAGCCACAGTGTTTAAAGACGACCTTACCGGTCACGCTCTTTCTTTAATGCTGCGAAGCATAATCCCCCCAAAAAGCAAATAATCCTCCATTATGGTGGATATTTTTTTGTCTTAAATTTTTGTTAGCAACAAGAATGCTAGTAAACATCAGGTCTCTGAAGCAGATACTTGAGGTTTTTCATATCTATAAACAGACTTATCCACAAAGTATCAAGTGTGGATAACTTGGTTGATAAAGTTATTTCAGACCTAATTCTTTACATTTCTCTAAAAGATCTTTCTTGTTTTCAGTATATTAGCTGAATTGTGCCGATCGTAACTCATTGTTTTTTATCAGGTTGAATGCTTACCTTGAATTTGATAAAAGATCGTTAACTTGTTGTTTTTTGATCTTAATCATTTATCGGTACTGTGTTTAACTTTACGTGGGTGTCGGAAGTTTACGAGAGTTCTGAATTTTTTCCACATTGTTAGAATTGAGAACAAGGTCAAACATTGTTCGAAAATTATGTGCAACGAGTTGTGTTGTATGGTGGGTTGACCTGCCAATCGTTGATGGCTAAGGGGCTAGGCGTCTCTTGGTAGCCCTTTCTCAACGATGCGTATTAGCCTGTGCTTTTTGGTGAGGATTTTGCTGCTATTTTTTTGCACACAGCTATTTTTCTGCGTAGAGCTATCTTCTTGCATGCTGCTAGCATTGGGTAACTGTTGTAGTTGTTTATTTAAAGCCCACTCAATATGCACATCCAGCATTTCGTTGTTGCCTCGATGAGATTCCAGTGTTTCAACAATGCGTTGTTGAAATGGCGCATTGCCCATAGCAACAAAAATATTGCGTAACCATTGGGTGTGTCCAATACGTCTTATCGCTGAGCCTTCCATCTTCTTTAGGAAGGTCGCTTCATCCCAACTTGAAAGTGAAACAAGGTCTGCCTCTCGGAAGTCTTCTCTGCGGTGGAAGTCTGTTTGCTCAGTGAGTTCGGCATGGCGGTTCCACGGGCAAACTAACTGACAGTCATCGCAACCGTAAATACGATTACCAATTGCGTCTCTATACTCTTCCGGGATCACACCATCATATTCAATGGTTAAGTACGAGATACATTTTCGAGCATCCACTACGCCATCAGCAATAATGGCGCCAGTTGGACAAGAGGTGATACATGCGGTGCATTTGCCGCACTCATCGACACTGGGTTCATCTGTTGGAAGAGGTATGTTAACTAACAATTCTCCTAGGAAGAACCAAGAGCCAGCGTCTTTATCAAGAATTAATGAGTGTTTACCTGTCCAGCCCAACCCTGCTTTTTGAGCGAGCGGTCGTTCCAAGATGGGCGCTGAATCCACGAAAGGACGTGAGTCTAAACCTTCGACTTCCTTCTCGATTCTTTGTCCCAGCTTTTTCAACTGGTTGCGGAACAATTTGTGATAATCGCGGCCTAAAGAATAACGGCTGATATAACCTTGAGTGGTATCGCTTAGGTTAGAGGCAAACTGAGCTTCTGGTGGTAGATAGTTCATTCGGGCGCTGATCACTCGAATGGTGCCTGGGTGAAGTTCATTGGGACGAGCACGCATCATCCCATGTCGAGCCATCCAATCCATTTCGCCGTGGTTGCCAGCATCTAGCCATGCTTGAAGAGGGGCTTCATGTTCACTTAAATCAACATCGCAGATGCCAACTTTTTGAAAGCCTAGTTCTTTTCCCCAGATTTTAATTTTTTCAGCAAGATGGTCTAGATTCATGGCTTAATTCTTAATTCTTATTTTCTCTGTTTTACAATTAGAGATAAGGCTAATTAAAATTAGGTTCGGCAAAAATGGGGGCGGATCTTAACGGATCTTAGTGGTATTGACCAGAACAGACGTGTTTTGATCAGTATTTTTCATAGAACTTACACTTGAGTGCTTGTCTCCCAAAAGCATCACGGTTTACTATTCTTGTTCTTTTGATTTTTATATAGTCAACGATCGATTTTTAGAGAACGTATTCATGAGCACGAAACAATTTACTTTGAAAGATGAACAAGCAACGATTCAATTAGGAACGGAGCTTTCTAATCTTTGCTCACAGCAGACAACTATTTATCTGCATGGTGATCTTGGCGCAGGTAAAACGACCTTCAGTCGTGGTTTTGTAAAAGCACTTGGCCATCAAGGAAATGTAAAGAGCCCAACGTATACTCTAGTTGAACCTTATCAACTTGCCGATTGGCAGGTGTACCATTTTGATCTTTATCGCCTAGCCGATCCTGAAGAATTAGAGTTTATGGGGATTCGTGACTACTTCACGCCAGATGCTATCTGTTTGGTTGAATGGCCAGAGAAAGGTTATGGAATGCTACCAGAAGCTGATTTGGATATTGATATTCGTTACCAAGACGATCACCGCATTGTTTCTTTAACCGCTAACAGTGAATACGGACAGCGCTTACTTAGTCAGTTGGAGTTATGTTGATTTCTAGACGCCTTATTTCAGCAGTAGCTATGTTGGCTGCTGTTTTTTCTATATTGTTTTCTTCACTTGTTTCTGCAAACTCACTAAAGAGTTTAAGGGTTTGGCCTTCTCCAGAAGAAACTCGTGTGGTTATCGATTTAAAATCAGAAGCGGATTTCAGCTATTTCACCCTGAGTAGCCCGAGTCGCTTGGTTGTTGATTTAAAAAAGACCAACCTTGCAACTAAGTTACCGGTCGTGGTGAAAGACAGCCCCGTTCTATCTAAGATTCGTAAAAGCTCACCGCCAGACAAAAACACGTATCGCTTGGTTTTTGAGTTAAAGAAGTCGTCTAAAGCAGAGTTGTTTAAACTCAGTCCGACTCCTGGTGGTCAGTACGGACATCGCTTGGTGATCGACTTGCCTCATGGTGCGGCAAGTAAAGGCAAAGCAACATCAACGCCGAGTAAGCCAACAGTGAGTAAGAACCTCAATCAAGTTAAGCGTCAGCGTGATGTTCTGATTGTGATTGACCCAGGCCACGGTGGTGAAGATCCTGGTTCCATTGGCCCATCTCGTAAATATGAGAAGAATGCGACTCTTAGTATTTCGAAAAAGATCGCTGCGCAGTTAAATGCAGTTCCAGGAATCAAAACGCGTTTAACACGTAATGCTGATTACTTTGTAAACCTGAACAGACGTGTTGCAATTGCTCGTGAGAACGAAGCGCACCTCTTGATCTCTATTCACGCCGATGCCTTTACGACGCCTCAACCAAGAGGTGGTTCGGTGTTCGTGTTGAATACTCGACGGGCAAATACTGAGATTTCCCGTTGGATTGAGAACAAAGAGAAACAGTCAGAGTTGCTGGGCGGCAGCGGTGCTGCGTTTACTGGCAATATTGCAGATAAAAACGTCAACCAAACCTTGCTTGATTTGCAGTTTAGCCACTCTCAAAAAGAGGGCTATAAACTGGCAACGACTATTCTCTCTGAAATGGGTAAGGTCGCAAAACTGCATAACAGTAAGCCGATTAACACCAGCTTGGCAGTGTTACGTTCACCACAAATTCCATCGGTACTTGTAGAAACGGGCTTTATTTCGAATCCGACCGAAGAGAAGCTTCTTTTCCAACGTTCGCATCAAGACAAACTTGCGCGAGCTGTGACCAAAGCGGTCGTTAAATATTTGAAAGCGAATCCACCAGAAGGGATTGTTATTTCTAACGCGGCGGCATCTTCTAACTCTACCAGTCAGCACAAAGTACAGCGTGGTGAATCATTGTCTGTGATTGCGAAGAGGTACGGCACGTCTACACAAGCATTAGTGAAGTTGAATGGTTTGAAGTCGACGAGCTTAGCGGTAGGGCAAATTCTAAAAATTCCAAGCTCGGGTTCACAAGCGGCTACCACAACAAGCCGTAAAACGGTGACACACACGGTTAAGTCTGGAGAGTACTTAGGCAAGATAGCTAGCCGTTACAAAGTATCGGTAGCAAGCATTAAACGTGAGAACCGCTTGAAATCAGAAACCGTGAGAGTAGGCCAAAAATTACGTATTACGGTTGAAGTAAAAGATATGCCTCTACGTAAACATAAAGTCGCAAGAGGCGATTATCTTGGCAAGATTGCTTCGAAATATGGCGTGAGTGTCAACAGTATCCGTCAAGCAAACAAACTACGTTCCGATGAGTTGGCCATTGGCCAAGTGCTGATTATTCCGCACAAATAGTTGGCTAATGTTGAAGTAATGTTTAGAACATAGAAGCAATCTCAAACGCGAGAAGTGCTTCTATAAATGGCAGTAAGGTAGCTATACATATGACGATCAAAATACTGCCAGCTCGGCTAGCTAACCAAATCGCAGCGGGTGAAGTGGTAGAAAGACCTGCTTCTGTTGTGAAAGAGTTGGTTGAGAACAGTTTGGATTCTGGTGCGACACGTATCGATATCGATATCGAGAAAGGTGGCGCTAAGATGATCCGCGTTCGTGACAACGGCAAGGGCATTGTTAAAGATGAGCTTGCCTTGGCATTAAGCCGTCATGCTACCTCTAAAATTCATACTCTTGATGACCTTGAAGCGATCGTCAGCCTAGGTTTCCGAGGTGAAGCACTGGCGAGTATTAGCTCTGTTGCGCGTCTAACTATGACTTCACGCCCTACGACTCAGGATCAAGCTTGGGCTGCACATAGTGAAGGTCGTGATATGCAGGTGAAACTGCAGCCAGCAGCGCATCCCATCGGCACCTCGGTTGAGGTATTGGATCTGTTCTTCAATACTCCGGCACGACGTAAATTCTTACGCACCGAGAAAACTGAATTCACGCATATCGATGAGCTGCTTAAACGCATTGCATTGAGCCGTTTTGATGTGACGATTAACCTTCGTCATAACGGTAAAATGATTCGTCAGTACCGCGCTGCAAAAACACAAGTTCAAGCCGAAAAGCGCATCGCAGCTGTATGTGGCAATCCTTTTGTTCGCCATATGCTTAAGATCGAACTTGAGCATCAAGGCTTAAAACTTCATGGCTGGATCACCACGCCTGAAGGAGCAAGACAACAAAGCGATCTGCAATACTGTTATGTGAATGGTCGTATGATGCGTGACAAGCTCATCAACCATGCGATTCGTCAAAGCTACGAAACTAGCTTGCGCCCCGACCAATTCGCGACGTATGTGTTGTTCATCGAGCTAGACCCACATCAGGTGGACGTGAATGTTCATCCTGCAAAACATGAAGTGCGTTTTCATCAAGCCCGCCTTGTACACGACTTTATCTACCAAGCCTTGAGTGATGGCTTAGCCCAAAGCAAACAAATTGATGCAGCACCGATCAAGCAGTCTGCGTTTCATCAGTCAGAAGTGATGCATCATCAGCAAGGTAGCTCGAATCCGGGTATCGGAGAGATTGCCAGTTTCTCAGAGCCTGAAAGCATAATGCCGAGCAGTTCAGAACAACCTCAAGTATTTGATAGTGAAAGATATGCTATTGAGCAAACGCCAGCCTACCCAAGAAAAGCCGAATCTGAACAGGTTTATGATAACCCTCAGCACAGCGTTAATGATGGTGGGCAGCGTTATAGCTCACCAGCTAACCGAGGTTCATCGTCTAGCAGAGGCTCGTCGGATCGCGAAACCAGTTTTACAGGCTCGCCTCGCCAAGAGTGGATAGAGTCTCGACCTGAACCTAAAAAAGAAAAAGAGCCGCACCAACATCATGGTGAGCCTGCTCCATCTAAGCGAGAAGTGAAGGCCTATAAAGAGCTTCTGAAAACGCCAAGTTTTGATGACCAAGTTGTAGAACCATACTCACCTCACGAGCATGTGGCACCCGTAGAAACCAGAGACAACTTAGAAAATATAGACAGCATAGAAAATATAGACAGCATAGAAAATATAGACAGCATAGAAAATAAAGAAGCTAAGCCTGCTCAACAGAACCCTGTTCATTTAAAGCCAAGAGCACCTGTGACGGACTTAGGCAAAGCAGTCTCGGTAGTGGAATGCCAATATTTGGTAATGGGAAACAAGAACGGCAGTGTGTTGGTTTCTTTGGCTAAGGCTGAGTTATTGCGTGTTGTTGGTCAGCTTGATACGCGTGATGGCGCGTTAAAGAGCCAACCATTATTAGTGCCTTTATCCATCAAATTAGGCGCTGATTTAGTCGGTGTCGCTAAGGCGCTAAGTCCAATGCTGTCTGTGCTTGGTATCGAGCTTAAAGCTAGGAATAACGAAGCGATAATGGTGATGGGAGTGCCTTCTCCTTTGAGGCAGCAAAACTTACAAATTTTGATCCCAGATCTGTTATCGTACGCGGCTTCAATAAACGCTCAGGCCTCGGAAACTCAAGGTCATAGCTTTTCTAGCGATACGTTACCATTACTGGTTAACTGGATCGGGATTCAGACGGCACAAGTAAAAAACGACTACACTTTATCTGAAGCGGTTCAACTAGTTGGGGAACTTGAGCAACTTTGGCATGGTCTACTTCCATTAGATGATCCCGAATTTGTTAATCCTATCGACTTTTCTGCAACCATCGCTGCTTTTATGGCTTAGTTTGTAGGTGAATTTTCACAGCTGAGTTTTAGATAAATTAAGCTTATTTACGGCTTCGGCTGTTTACGATTTAACTGTTGCGATGAGGCTTTTCTTAGTAGACAAGTGTATCGCGACATGAAGCCTTTTAATTAAGTGCTCTAACAGAGAAATAAATACAAAATATCATGACTGAAAAATTACCTTTAGCGTTGTTTTTAATGGGCCCCACGGCATCAGGAAAAACAGATTTAGCTATCCGCTTACGTCAGAAATACCCGGTAGAGATCATCAGTGTCGATTCGGCGCTAATCTACAAAGACATGGATATTGGTACTGCTAAGCCGGATGCAGGAGAGCTCGCGCTCGCGCCTCATCGCTTGATTGATATTCTCGACCCAAGCGAAGCGTATTCTGCGGCTGACTTTCGTCGTGATGCGATCAGTGAAATGAATAAGATTGTAGCGGAAGGTAAAATCCCGCTACTTGTTGGTGGCACAATGCTTTACTACAAGGCATTGTTGGAAGGTTTATCGCCACTACCCGCTGCGGATCAAGAGATTCGTAAGCAGATTGAAGCGGAGTCTATTGAGCAGGGTTGGCAGGCATTGCACGATCAATTAAGAGAGATAGATCCCGTATCCGCTGAAAGAATACACCCAAATGATCCACAAAGGCTTTCAAGGGCATTGGAAGTTTATCGAATTTCGGGTAAAACATTAACAGAGCTAACTCAAACGAAAGGCGATAGCCTGCCATTTCGTGTAAAACAATTTGCAATAGCTCCCAAGGAAAGGAAAGAACTCCATCGCCGCATTGAGCTGCGTTTCGAGAAGATGATAGAAGCGGGATTTGAAGATGAAATGAAAGCGTTGTACGCCAGAGAAGATCTTCACCCTGAACTGCCATCGATCCGATGCGTTGGTTATAGGCAGATGTGGGATTATTTAGATGGGAATTGCGATTTAGACGAAGCGGTTTTCCGTGGTGTCTGCGCAACTCGTCAATTGGCCAAGCGACAAATCACCTGGTTACGCAGTTGGGATGATTTAACTTGGTTGGATAGCGAAAACATTGAACAGGCGTTAGAAACTCTTTCAGATGCAATAGCATCTGATTAGTATTGCTGTGTATAATGTGATCGCTTTTGCGTGAATATACTCTGGAAAGGATCAGTTGTTGAGGCTTTTAAAAATCACAGCCTTTCAATAACAACGGAGTTTTTTTATTCGTTTAGCTCAGATGCAAAGGCCGCACCTTTTTGTGCACCACTAGCTAAATAATTACAACAAAATATAAATAAGGAAAATAAAATGGCTAAGGGGCAATCGCTACAAGACCCATTCCTAAATGCACTCCGTCGTGAGCGCATTCCAGTCTCTATCTATCTTGTTAACGGCATTAAGCTGCAAGGTCAGATCGAGTCTTTCGATCAATTCGTGATCTTATTGAAGAACACAGTAAACCAAATGGTTTACAAGCATGCGATTTCTACTGTGGTTCCTGCTCGTGCAGTTAGTCACCACAGCGGCGAGCAACGTGCGCCATCTGATCGTCCAGAGAAGACTGAAGATTAATCGTTCAAATAATACAGCTTGCGCTGTAATAAGGAGTTGGTTGCTTGTTTGACCGTTATGAATCCGGCGAGCGAGCCGTACTTGTTCATATCAACTTCACGCAAGAGGGAGAATGGGAAGACCTAAGCGAGTGTGAAATGCTGGTCTCCTCAGCGGGGGTAGAAACGTTACAAGTGATTACTGGTAGCCGACAATCCCCACTCCCTAAATACTACGTTGGAGAAGGTAAAGCCCTAGAAATCGCACAAGCTGTTCAGCTAACCGGTGCTGAAATTGTGATTTTTAACCACTCCCTCTCTCCTGCCCAAGAGCGAAACCTCGAGCAATTGTGTAAATGTCGTGTGATTGATCGCACGGGTTTGATCTTAGATATCTTTGCACAACGTGCGCGAACTCATGAAGGTAAGCTACAAGTTGAGCTCGCTCAGCTTCGTCATATCTCTACTCGATTGATTCGTGGTTGGACTCACCTTGAAAGGCAGAAAGGTGGTATTGGTCTTCGTGGTCCAGGTGAAACTCAACTGGAAACCGATCGACGTTTGTTGCGTGACCGTATAAAGGCAATATTACGTCGTTTAGCGAAAGTCGCTAAGCAGCGTGAACAAGGACGACGTGCTCGTAATCGAGCTGAAATCCCAACAATTTCTTTGGTTGGTTATACCAACGCGGGGAAATCAACACTTTTCAATCGCATCACAAGTGCTGGTGTTTATGCGGCAGACCAACTGTTTGCAACTCTAGACCCAACACTACGTAAGATTGAATTGGCAGATGTCGGGCCTGCAATTCTCGCAGATACCGTAGGTTTTATCCGTCATCTACCACACGACTTGGTCGCTGCGTTCAAGGCTACGTTACAAGAGACGCAGGAAGCTGACATTTTGTTACATGTTGTTGATGCCAGTGATGACCGCTTTCGTGAGAACATTCAGGCTGTTCATGAAGTATTAGAAGAAATCGATGCTCATGAAGTGCCAACCCTTGTAGTCATGAACAAAATTGACTGCATGGAAGACCAAAAACCTCGAATTGAAAGAGACGAAGAGGGCGCACCTCGCGCTGTTTGGGTTTCTGCAATGGAAGGAGAAGGCATTGAACTGCTGTTTGAAGCTTTAACTGAGCGTTTAGCAAGTCAAATGGTTCAATTCCGATTGTGTATTCCACATCAACATCAGGGCCGTATTCGTAGCTTATTCTTTGAGATGAAATGTATTCAACAGGAAGAGTATGATGAAAATGGTAACTTGTTGATAGATATCCGAATGCAACAAATAGATTGGTCTAAACTTGAAAAAAGAGAAGGGGCGCTCTTAGGTGACTTTATCGTTACCAAAGAGACTGCTACAGTATAACGTCATATCAAATGATGGAGCTTTCTAATGGCGTGGAATGAGCCTGGAAATAACAACAACGGCGATAATAACGGCCGCGATAATGACCCTTGGGGTAAGAACAATAATCGCGGCGGCCGAGATCAAGGACCGCCAGACTTAGACGAAGTGTTTAGTAAACTAAGTCAAAAGTTAGGTGGCAAGTTTGGTAAAAAAGGTGGCAACGGTAACGGGCCATCTATCGGTGGTGGCGGTGCGATTGGCTTTGGTGTCATTGCTGTCATTGCGATTGCTATCTGGTTCTTCGCTGGTTTCTACACCGTTGGCGAAGCAGAAAGAGCAGTAGTACTTCGATTGGGTCAGTTCGACCGTATCGAAGAGCCTGGTCTTAACTGGCACCCACGCTTCATCGATGAAATCAAAGATGAGCAACTAGTAAACGTTCAAGCGATTCGTTCTCTACGTGCTGCTGGCACCATGCTAACGAAAGATGAAAACGTTGTGACCGTTGAAATGGGTGTTCAATATCGTGTTTCTGACCCATACAAGTACTTGTATCGTGTAACGAATGCAGACGACAGTTTACGCCAAGCAACCGATTCTGCGCTTCGTGCGGTAATTGGTGACTCACTAATGGATAGTATCCTAACAAGTGGTCGTCAGCAGATTCGTCAAAGCACTCAAGAAACGCTGAACCGTATTATTGATAGCTACGATATGGGTATTCTTATTGTTGACGTGAACTTCCAGTCAGCACGTCCACCTGAGCAAGTGAAAGATGCATTTGATGATGCTATCGCGGCTCGTGAGGATGAAGAGCGTTTCGAGCGTGAAGCTGAAGCTTACCGAAATGACATTCTTCCAAAAGCAACAGGTCGTGCTGAGCGTTTGAAGAAAGAAGCGGTGGGTTACTCAGAGCGTACAGTTAATGGTGCTCTAGGTCAGGTCGCTCAGTTCGAGAAACTGCTACCTGAATACCAAGCAGCTCCTGAAGTAACACGTAACCGTATGTACCTTGATACAATGGAAAAAGTGTACTCAAGCACATCGAAAGTCCTGATTGATTCTGAATCAAGCGGTAACTTGCTATACCTACCAATTGATAAGCTAGGCGCACAAGGTGGTTCTCAGTCGGGCACTCGCCCTGCAAAAACATCATCAACTTACGATCAAATTGAGTTAGAAACTCAAGCCGATCCAAAGTCTAGCACTCAAACTCGTTCAGACAGTTCACGTCAAGGGAGATACTAATAATGCGTAAATTAATGATCCCTGTACTAGTTGTGACGATAGCCCTTCTATTGATGTCACTATTTGTGATTCAAGAAGGCGAACGTGGCATGGTAATTCGTTTTGGCCGAGTTCTCGATGACAACGGCGTCTCACGAATCTATGAACCAGGCTTGCACTTTAAACTGCCGATGTTTGATCGCGTAAAAGTACTTGATGCTCGTATTCAAACGATGGATGGTCGTTCTGACCGTTTCGTAACATCAGAGAAAAAAGACGTTCTAATTGATACCTACGCAAAATGGCGTATTGCTGATTTTGGACGTTTTTATCTGAGTACCGGTGGCGGCAATATCATGACGGCAGAAGCACTTCTTGAGCGTAAAGTGACAGATGTTCTTCGTTCTGAAATTGGTTCTCGTGAAATTAAGCAGATCGTATCAGGCCCTCGTAATAAGGACATCCTGCCAGACTCTGCTGATAGCGAAGTTGTCACAACGGTAGCGGCTGCAGAAGCACTAGAAGTTGATGGCGAACGCGATAAGATCATGGAAAACGTTTTGTCTGGAACGGCAGAAAGTGCGATGGCTGATTTAGGTGTTGAAGTTGTTGATTTCCGAATGAAGAAGATTAACCTTCCTGACGAAATCAGTGAATCTATCTACCGCCGTATGCGTGCAGAACGTGAGTCGGTTGCTCGTAGACACCGTTCACAAGGTCGTGAGAAAGCAGAAGTTATCCGTGCTCAAGCTGAGCTAGAAGTCGCGACTGTTCTTGCTGAAGCTGACCGTACTGCTCGAGTGACTCGTGGTGATGCTGATGCAGAAGCAGCGAAGATCTACTCTGATGCGTTCAGCAAAGACCCTGAGTTCTATGGCTTCATGCGTTCACTGCAAGCTTATGAGACATCATTTAGCGATAAGAGCGACATTCTAGTACTGGATCCGAAGACTGACTTCTTCCAATACATGAATCAAGCAAGCGGTGCTCCAGCAAAATAAGCTGATTCGTTAATTCATTAAATTAGCGAAGTACCTAAAAATCAAAAGGCTCCCATAATGGGAGCCTTTTTGTTTTCTATTCGTTGAAGACTGCAGGTGACCATTGAATCTTCGAGGGAAGTCGTAGTGACAGCTCCGTACTTTGAGAAAACCTAACGGTAGGTCATGAAAGCGATAACGGCACCAGCCACCACAAGACAACCGCCAATACGGCGCAGTTGGGTGTCTGGTTGCTCGCTCAGTTGCGCGACCATGTTTCTCCAGCCATTGGGTGCAATCAAGGGGCCGAGCCCTTCAACGATAAGAACGAGCCCAATAGCGAGCCAAATTGATTGAGACATGGTTCTGCCTTTTGTCTATAAAATGCAATGATATCAGCATCTTTACACATTCGCCCTCAGTTATCGCTGGTTTATTTTTGTACAGCGTTAACGTTTATGAACAAAAAGTGACTGCAAGAAGTGTGATTCAGTGCTAGAATCCATTTTTAATTAGCAACAGAAATTGGAAAGATGGGAAATAACGTAGTCGTTCTAGGCACCCAATGGGGTGATGAAGGTAAAGGTAAAATCGTTGACCTTTTAACTGAAGATGCAAAATACGTGGTTCGCTACCAAGGCGGTCACAATGCAGGTCACACACTTGTAATTGACGGTGAAAAAACCGTTCTTCACTTAATTCCATCAGGCATCCTACGCAATAACGTTAAATGTGTTATTGGTAACGGTGTTGTATTATCGCCTGACGCACTTCTTAAAGAGATGAAGCCTCTTGAAGATCGCGGTATCCCAGTGCGTGAGCGTCTTTTCATCTCTGAAGCTTGTCCTCTAATTCTTCCGTACCATATTGCTATCGACAACGCGCGTGAAATCGCTCGTGGCGCGAAAGCTATCGGTACAACAGGTCGTGGTATCGGTCCTGCTTACGAAGATAAAGTTGCTCGTCGCGGTCTACGCGTTGGCGACCTTTTCGATAAAGAAGCATTTGCTGAGAAGCTAAAAGAAGTTATGGAATTCCACAACTTCCAACTAGAGCACTTCTACAAAGCTGAAACAGTAAGCTACGAAGAAGTACTTGAGCAAGCGATGAGCTACGCAGACATGTTAACTGCGATGGTTATCGACGTAACTGACGAACTAGACGCAGCACGTAAGCGCGGCGACAAGATCATGTTTGAAGGTGCTCAAGGTACGCTACTAGATATCGACCACGGTACTTACCCATACGTAACGTCTTCTAACACGACTGCTGGTGGTGTTGCTGCAGGTTCTGGTTTCGGTCCTCGTCACATCGGTTACATCCTTGGTATTACTAAGGCTTACTGTACTCGTGTTGGTTCAGGTCCGTTCCCAACTGAGCTATACGATGGCCTTGAGAAGCAAGACCCAGTCGGTAAGCACCTAGGCGATGTTGGTCACGAGTTTGGCGCAACTACTGGTCGTCTACGTCGTACAGGTTGGTTCGATGCTGTTGCTATGCGTCGTGCAATCCAAATCAACTCTCTATCTGGTATGTGTCTAACTAAACTAGACGTTCTAGATGGCCTAGAAGAACTAAAAATCTGTACTGGTTACAAGATGAAAGATGGTTCTATCCTAGAAGTTTCTCCAATGGCTGCTGAGTCATTCGAAGAAGCGACGCCAATCTACGAAACAATGCCTGGTTGGTCTGAAAACACATTTGGTGCTAAATCTATCGACGCGCTTCCACAAGCTGCTCTAGATTACATCAAGCGTATCGAAGACCTAACTGGCGTTCCAATTGATATCGTATCAACTGGCCCAGATCGTAACGAAACTATCATCAAGGTTCACCCATACGGCGCATAATGCCAGCTGAGTGATTACCACAGCACGAACCGTACTGAGGTAATTAAAGTACTTTGATAATGAAATAGTTTTCTAAAAGCCGACTTTATTAAGTCGGCTTTTTAATACCTGCAATTTGAAAACGAAGCCGTTCGTGATGATCTTTTGAACGCCATATGGCAAAATATTGCCCATTAGCGGCAAGTTTTGTCTAAAGCCGTCAAGGTTATTGCCGATACAGATATCATGGAAAGTGAAGTTCACCCTATTTTGGTGCGTGCAGAAATCGTCTGCTGCCCTCAATAGATAGCTTTAACGACAGATAATAGAGTGCAGGTATGAAGCTACGAATTGTAGCAGCTTCATTGATAGTGGCGCTGAGCTCACCCTTGAGTCATGCAGATTTGGCTGATGTGGGAGAGCCCGTTCCAATATATACAGAAGCTGAACTGATTAATTTAATCGAGAATAATCAACACCTAGAGCGAGTGAAAGCTGATAAGTGCCAGTTAGTTGAAGATATCGTTGCTCGTGCAACGCGTATTAGCTTGCCTTCTTATGAGTTTTTATACGGTGATATGTTGGCTTGGGGTGTGTGTGTTCCGCAAGATGTAGAGCTTGGCCTTTACTATATGGAAAACGCGGCACATCAAGGTTTACCAGCGGCACTAGAGCAGCTAGGACGTTATTATTCTCTTGGCACCTTGGTGCAACAAGACAAAGAGCGTGCGATCCCGTATTTACGTGAAGCCGCCTCTATGGGTAACTTAAGTGCAAGTATCCACTTAGCGGAACTCTTGCTACGTGATTACGGTAGCCCGTTAGATTATGAAGATGCTTATCGCTGGTTATACAACTCGGTGACAGCGGATCAAAGGCAACATAAGCGTATTACTGTGCTTCGAAGCGGTTTGGAGCGGAGAATGCCAGACAACATTATCGCTCGAGCAAAACGTCGAGACGTGTTCTGGTAATTACAATTATTAATTAAGGTTGATGATTAACGACTGCACTCGTTAACCATCTGTCTTGAACTAGAAAGATATCGATATAAAAAGGCCTCATAGGTAATTACCTATGAGGCCTTTTTTGATCTGAACGGAAAGCCGTTTATTTCATTCGATGACGTTATTGAACAACTTCACCAGATTCAATTACCGTCTTACGAACGACTTTGGTGAAATCGAGAGCTTCTTGGCGAATTTGATCTTCATCGACCGTTAGCATGTCGCGATCTTGCATGATGATCTTGCCATCAACGATGGTGTGACGAACGTTACCCGAGTTAGCTGAGTAAACTAATGCAGAGTATGGGTTGTACACAGGAACCATGTTTGGAGCCTTGGTGTCGATCACTATGATGTCGGCTAGCTTGCCTGCTTCAAGAGAGCCGATCTTATCTTCCATGTGTAGTGCTTTTGCTGCGCCCATTGTTGCCATGTCGATCACTTTGATCGGCGGCATTGCAGCACGATCTTTATTCACCAATTTGTGAACCTTAGCGACTTGGTTGAACTCATCAATGGTGCTCAATGTGTTACCAGACATTGGGCCATCAGTACCTAAACCGATACGTACATTTTCGTCATACATCTTAAGCGCAGGTGACACGCCTTTTGCTGACTTGATGTTGGCACTCATGTTGTGAGCCACGCCCATATCTGATTTTTTCACTAGCTCGATATCATGATCGTCTACTAGGATCATGTGTGCGCCAACTAAGTTTTTGTTTAGTGCACCAATGCTGTCCATGTATTGAACTGGAGATAAACCTTCAGCTCGTTTTGCAATTTTTTCTTCTTCACGATGAGATTCAGCTAAGTGAATCATTACTGGAACATCAAGTTCTAGAGAAAGCTTTGCTACTTTTTGAAGGACTTCGGTTGTGTTTGTGTAAGGGGCGTGAGGAGCAAAGGCAGGCGTAATACGCGGGTGATCTTTATATTCTTCAATGAAGTTTAAAGCGTATTTAATACCTTCTTCCGCGTTTGCTGCATCAGCCACTGGGAATTTGATTACTGTTTCGCCTAATACTGCGCGCATACCAATTTTATCAACAGTTTTAGCGACTTCGTCTTCAAAGTAGTACATATCAGCGTAAGTAGTTACGCCACCTTTTACCATTTCAACGTTACCAAGGTTAGCGCCTATACGAACCATATCGCGAGACACTAACTTAGCTTCAAGTGGGAAGATGTAGCGGTGCAAGCGATCAGGCACATCATCGGCCAACGAACGGAAAACCGTCATGGATACGTGAGTATGAGTATTGATGAGACCTGGCATTACGATATCGCCATCAACGTCTAGCACTTGTTTAGCTTGGTACTGCTTCTCTAGTGAAGCATCGCCAACCGCAATGATTTTGTTGTCTTTGACCACAACAGTGCCGCTCTCGTAAACCGTTTTGTCTTGGTTCATGGTTAGAACCATGGCATCGGTTATCATCAGGTCAGCTTTTTCCATTGCTGAACTCGCAAATGGAAATAGAGCTAGGCTTGCCATCGCTGAAGCCAATAGGGTGCGTTTTAGTTTCATATCAATACTCAGAACAGGTGTTGTTAAAGTGTGTGGATAATAGTGTATTTCATTCATGGCGCAAACGTTTGTTTTATCGTTTGCTTGAAATTTTGATGATTGCCCGCGTCTATGAAGTGATGTTTCACAAAGTGAAGATATGTATCAATCTTAGGTTATTTTAGGCTTTTCCAAAGCATATCTGTAGCTTACCTCTAGCATCAGATATACTAGGGGTAATATACCTTCCTTGCTTAAGCAGGCCCGCCTATGTCAAAAAACACACCAATGTCAGAAAACACGACAGCGACAACCACTGTTGATCCTTTTGCCGACCGAGAGTCGAAAAATTACGAAAACCCAGTACCAAGCCGTGAGTTCATTATTTCGTTTCTAACAGACGCGAATATTCCTATGAACCGCAACGATCTATTCGAAGCTTTGGGTTTGGCTGGAGAGGAACAATATGAAGGGCTGCGTCGTCGTTTACGTGCAATGGAACGTGATGGACAGCTTATCTTTACCCGTCGTCAGTGTTACGTATTGCCTGAGAAGATGGAACTGATCAAAGGCTTTGTGATTGGTCATAAAGACGGTCATGGTTGGGTACGCCCAGACGGCAGTGTGGGTAAAGACAATGATATCGTGCTGCCGCATCATCAGATGAAAACTATCATGCACGGTGATTACGTATTGGTTCAGCCTACTGACAACAGTAAACGTGGCCGTCGTGAAGGCCGTTTGGTTCGTGTGCTTGAAGAGCGTAAAACGCCACTTGTTGGTCGCTTCTTCCTAGAGTACGGCCATTCTTATGTGGTTGCTGATGATTCGCGTATCAGTCACGACATCCAGATCCCAACTGAGCATAAAGGCGGTGCTCGAATGGGTAATGTGGTTGTGATTGAAATTACGGACCGTGGTGGTCGTTCTCGTAACATGATGGGTAAAGTGACCGAAGTTCTTGGTGAGAATATGGCTCCGGGTATGGAAACGCAGATCGCGATCCGTACTCATCAGATCCCGCAAGAGTGGCCTGAAGCCGTAGATAAGCAAATCGTAAACCTCGGTGAGCATGTTCCTGAAGAAGCAAAAGAAGGACGTGTTGATCTACGCAAATTGCCATTGGTGACTATCGATGGTGAAGATGCGCGTGACTTCGATGATGCGGTTTACTGTGAAGCGAAGAAAGGCGGCGGCTGGCGCCTATGGGTAGCGATTGCTGACGTAAGTTACTACGTTCGCCCAGAGACAGCGCTAGACAAAGAAGCAATTAACCGTGGTAACTCGGTATACTTCCCGTCACAAGTTGTCCCAATGCTGCCAGAAGTCCTTTCAAATGGTTTGTGTTCATTGAACCCTCAAGTCGACCGTTTGTGTATGGTGTGTGAGATGACTATCTCAGACAAAGGTAAACTGTCAGGCTACAAGCACTATGAAGCAGTCATGAATTCTCATGCTCGTCTTACTTATAACAAAGTAGGCGCGATCTTAGATGGCAATGAAGAGTTACGTGAACGTTACGAACCAGAAGTACCACATCTTGAAGAGCTTCATAAGATGTATAAGGTGCTTAAGAAAACGCGTGACGAACGTGGTGCGATTGAATTTGAAACGGTAGAAACTAAGTTTATCTTCAATGCGGATCGTAAGATTGACCGTATTGAGCCAGTAATCCGTAACGATGCACACAAGATCATCGAAGAATGTATGATTCTTGCGAATATCGCATCGGCATCTTACGTAGAAAAAGCGAAAGAGCCTGCTCTATACCGTGTTCACGATACTCCGGGTGAAGAGCGCTTAATGGGCTTCAAGAGTTTCTTAAGTGAACTAGGTTTAACGCTGGAAGGTGGCCTGTCGCCCTCTCCGGTAGATTATGCACAACTGATGCAGCAGATTAACGAACGTGAAGATCGTGAATTAATCCAAACTATGCTGCTGCGCTCAATGAAGCAAGCGGTATACAACGCGGATAACGCGGGTCACTTTGGTCTAGCTCTTAAACGCTATGCTCACTTTACCTCGCCAATTCGTCGTTACCCAGATTTGCTATTGCACCGTGCGATTAAGTACCTTATTGCGAAAGAAGAAGGTCGTAACAGCGAGCGTTGGACGCCAACCGGTGGTTACCACTACACTTTCGATGATATGGACTTCTACGGCGAACAGTGTTCAATGACTGAGCGTCGTGCTGATGATGCTACGCGTGAAGTGAACGACTGGCTGAAGTGTGAGTACATGCAAGACCATGTTGGCGAAGTGATGGATGGCGTGATTGCCAACGTGACTGGCTTCGGTTTCTTTGTGCGTCTAACGGAACTGCACATCGATGGTCTGGTACATATTTCTGCGCTAGCGAATGACTACTACCAATTTGATGCTGTTGGTCAGCGTCTGGTTGGTGAAAGCTCAGGTAATATCTACCGCTTGGGTGATTCGGTTAAAGTGAAGGTTTCTGCGGTTAACTTAGAAACTCGTCAAATCGACTTTGATTTAGAAGACACCGATCGTCAGCCGCGTGGTAAAGGTAAAACAGCCAAGAAGCGTGCTGCTGAAGCGATGAAAAAGGCGAAAAGCAAGAAGCGTTCAGCGGTGAAGAGCAATAAGCCGGGTGTACCTGCAACGCCTTTAGTTGAACCAACTAAGCGACCTGATGGAAGTAGCGAAAGTTCAGCTAAGAAGAAAAAGCCAGCGAATAAAACTGGTGCTGCTAAAGCTCGAGCTAAGAAAAAGCGTACCGCAAGTCGTAAGCCAAAGGCTGATAAGTCTTAAGGTTAATAAGTCTTAAGCTTAATAAGGCGCTTTGCTAATTAGGTTTAGCACAGCGCTAGTTTAATGTGACATGGCTTTAACGCGAAAAGACTTTAATGCGAGAGTATCAGGCGCAAGACGCATACTCTCGAAATAAACAACACAGGGGTGGGTGCATCGGGTTTGATGTCTCATTCATCTCTGAGCAATAAGAGTAACCAGAGACAATGAGTAACGAATTTATTTACGGTATTCACGCGGTGAAAGCCGTACTAGAAAAAGATCCAGCGCGCTTTATTGAAGCGTACGTGCTTAAAGGTCGTCAAGACGATCGTCTTCTTCCATTACTGAATCAACTGCAGCAATTTGGTGTGTCGATTCAACAAATGGGCCGTAAGCCGCTTGATGAAAAAGCACAGGGTGCAAATCACCAAGGTCTTATTGCTAAGGTGAAGCCTGCTAAGCAGCTTAATGAAACTCACCTAGACGATATCCTTGCGCAGCACGAACAGCCTCTGCTGTTGGTTCTAGACGGCGTAACAGACCCTCACAACCTAGGTGCTTGTCTGCGTAATGCGGATGCCGCGGGTGTTGCTGCTGTTATCGTACCGAAAGACCGCTCTTCGCCGCTAACAGCAACGGTAAGCAAGGTAGCGTGTGGTGCGGCTGAGACCGTTCCTCTAGTACGTGTAACCAACCTCGCTCGAACAATGCGTGCACTGCAAGAACAGGGTGTATGGTTTGTGGGTACCGCAGGTGAAGCAACGCATGATATCTACCAAGCGAAGTTAACAGGCCCTCTTGCTGTGGTTATGGGTGCTGAAGGTGACGGTATGCGTCGTCTAACGCGTGAAACCTGTGATGATCTGATTAAGATCCCAATGGCAGGTAGCGTGTCGAGCCTGAACGTTTCAGTAGCATCGGGCATCTGTCTGTTCGAAGCGGTACGTCAGCGTTTAGCTCAATAGCGTTAAGCTGAGTAAAAAGACAAAGCGACTTTAAGTCTATGAATTTATTAACGCTCACCACTTGCTGGTGGGCGTTTCTTTTTAGGGCCTAGAGTGACAAATTGACAGAATCACAGATGGCTAGATGGCGAAAGAAAAACTGTTTCATTATTAGCCAAATACCGCTTGCCAATACCGGGTTCTTTCTATAATATTTGCCGTCCTTAAAACTCGGTCATTTTTCTTTAGTTCCTTGCTTCCCTTGGACGACCGAGCCTTTCGTGGAAGCTAATAATCCGTAAGGAGCAACCAAATGCGTCATTATGAAATCGTATTCATGGTTCACCCTGATCAAAGCGAGCAAGTTGCTGGCATGATCGAGCGTTACACTGGTTCAATCACTGAAGCTGGTGGTACTATCCACCGTCTAGAAGACTGGGGCCGCCGTCAAATGGCTTACCCAATCAACAAACTTCACAAAGCTCACTACGTTCTTATGAACGTTGAAGCTGGCCAAGAAGTGATGGACGAGCTAGAAACTGCTTTCCGTTTTAACGATGCAGTTCTACGTAACATGATCATGCGCACTAAAGGCGCTGTGACTGAGCAATCTATCATGCTTAAGCAAAAAGAAGAGCGTGCAGAGCGTGCTCCTCGTCGTGATGACCGTGAAGAACGTGCACCACGTCGTGAAGAAGAAGCTAAGCCAGAAGCTGCTGCTGAGTAATTCTTTTTTGGCCTTTTAGGTCATTAAATTTTATTCAACTCGTTTAGGTATTCCCACTAAGCATTTGCTTAGACTTATTTATAAGTTCGTGTGAGTACCGCATTATTAAATTTAGATCAGGAGATAGCCCATGGCTCGTTTCTTCCGTCGTCGTAAATTCTGCCGTTTTACTGCAGAAGGCGTACAAGAGATTGACTACAAAGACGTAGCAACTCTAAAAAACTACATCACTGAAGCTGGTAAAATTGTACCTAGCCGTATCACTGGTACAAGTGCTAAATACCAACGTCAGCTAGCTCGCGCTATCAAGCGTTCTCGTTACCTAGCACTACTACCGTACACTGACAAGCATCAGTAATCGGTAATAGTTAATAATAGTTTAAGAGGACTAAGATAATGCAAGTTATTCTACTTGATAAGATCGGTAACCTAGGTGGCCTTGGCGACCAAGTAAACGTTAAATCTGGTTACGCTCGTAACTTCCTTATCCCACAGGGTAAAGCAGTTATGGCAACTAAAGACAACGTTGCTATGTTCGAAACTCGTCGTGCAGAACTAGAAGCTAAAGTTGCTGAGCAACTAGCTGCTTCAGAAGCTCGCGCTGAGAGCGTTAACACTCTAGAAGGCGTTACAATCGCTTCTAAAGCTGGTGACGAAGGTAAACTATTCGGTTCTATCGGTACTCGTGACATCGCTGACGCTATTACAGCGGCAGGTGTTGCAGTAGCTAAGAGCGAAGTACGCCTACCTGAAGGCGCTCTACGTAACATCGGCGAATTCGAAGTAAGCATCCAACTTCACTCTGAAGTTTTTGCTACTGCGAAAATCGCTATCGTTGCAGCTGAGTAATTTCAGTACCAAGACGAATTCTTTCTTTTGAAAGTTTTAAACACCAGCTTCGGCTGGTGTTTTTTTATGTCTGCAATATGAGTTTTAAGCTTTTTGGAACAGCGACTATTGCAGGAGTAGAAAGCACTAGAGAGGAGGGGCTTACATAGTAAAAAACGAGGGTGTTCTTTATCGATACATCGTTCTACCCGCTCTCAAATTTAGAATTGAAAAAGTAGATTTACAGACAGTACGGAATCTTCTTTGTTCAACCCTTCAGGTACCTTGTCGTGGTACTGTCGAGAGTGAGCAATCTTCAGTGCGATATTGTCGGTAATATCGTTGATGGCTTCTAATTCAGTATCAAATTTTAGGTTGCTGTGGCCGGATACCAACGTCACATCGGCTTTGAGCTTCAAATTTTTCAATACCTGCCATGATGTATTTACATTGCCACGGAAAATCGCTTCTTCAACGATCTCTGGGAAGATGATGTCATCATCGTCTATTTCATCAAGGTTCGGTTCTTGGTAACGAAAACCCGGGCCCACTTCGACCTCCAACACAAACTCTTCTGTATTCGAAAACTGATAACCTAAACCGCTAGAAACGGTGTAGTCCTTAAAATAAGCACTGTATCGTGAATCGACCCCTTTAAAGCTGCCATAGAGGTAGGTTTTCGGACTTAACTTGTAGTCACTCTGAGCAGAATATGTCGATTGCCTTTTATCTTCTTCGCCATCTTTGTAGAGATTGTAGTATTTCCATTCGCCACTGGTTCTATGACGGCCAGCCGTGTACTCACCGTTCAGGCGTGCATTCAGCGATCGAGAATCAGAATTACCAGTATGCGACTGATATCCAAATTCGACTTCAGTATTCAGTGGGTTCGGCAGTTCTGTGTCACTCGTATCACTTGGTGCGATATCCATATCTTTTTCAAGTGTCGGTGCAACGACGATCGGCTCAGCAGCCGGTTCTGGTACCACTATCGAGTCGAGGATTGCATCAACAGAGGCTTTAGCATCATCCGCTAAGGCCGACGGAGTGCTCAGGAGACCGATGCTTAGAAGACTAGAGCTTAGAAGACCAGTGTTCAGAGCCAATAATTTGGACACGCATACCTCAGTTATACAGTGAATGAATAGAAGGATCGTAATGCTACCTTTGGTTAATTCCGTCAGCAATAGGTAAATTCTTGCTGAAGAATAAAACAAACTCATAGGATCGGATTACAAACGGATGTTCTTGGGTATAATGAACGATCATTATTAGTTATTGAGTGTAGTCATAGTGGATACCAAAAGTCAGAAATCAGCCAACGATCAGGTGGACGCCATCAAGGTCCCGCCACATTCATTAGAAGCTGAGCAATCTGTTATTGGCGGTTTGTTATTGGATAACGAACGCTGGGATACGGTGGCCGAAAAGGTTGTGGCCAAAGACTTTTATAGCCGTCCTCACCGTCTGATCTTTGAAGCGGTAAAGGATATCCTTGAAGAAAGCTCTCCTCTGGATCTTATTACACTCTCTGAACATTTAGAGCTGCGTGAGCAACTTGAAGAAGTGGGTGGCTTTGCTTACCTTGCTGACCTAGCGAAAAATACGCCAAGTGCGGCAAACATCAATGCCTATGCAGATATCGTGGCACAACGTGCATTGGTGCGTAGCCTGATTGGTGTAGCAAATGAAATTGCGGATTCTGGTTATGACCCGCAAGGTCGTACATCGGAAGAACTTGTTGATCTTGCTGAGAGTAAAGTTTTCGCGATTGCCGAAGGCCGAGCAAGTGAAAATGAAGGTCCACAAAACGTTGATAGCATTCTAGAGAAGACGCTAGAACGTATCGAAATCTTATATAAATCGCCACAAGATGGTGTGACAGGTGTCGATACGGGTTTCAACGACCTCAATAAGAAAACGGCAGGCCTTCAGGGTTCTGACTTAATCATTGTTGCTGCGCGTCCATCGATGGGTAAAACCACGTTTGCGATGAACCTATGTGAAAACGCAGCAATGAAGCAAGACAAGCCAGTGTTAATCTTCTCGCTAGAGATGCCAGCTGAACAGCTGATGATGCGTATGCTTGCATCACTTTCTCGCGTAGACCAAACCAAGATTCGTACCGGTCAGTTAGACGATGAAGATTGGGCTCGTATCTCGTCGAGTATGGGTATTCTGATGGATAAGAAGAATATGTATATCGATGACAGCTCGGGTCTAACGCCAACAGAAGTACGTTCTCGAGCTCGACGAATTGCTCGTGAGCATGATGGTATCTCTATGATCATGATAGATTACCTTCAATTAATGCGTGTACCTTCGTTATCTGATAACCGTACTCTAGAGATCGCCGAGATTTCTCGCTCATTGAAAGCACTAGCAAAAGAGCTCAACGTGCCAGTTGTGGCACTTTCTCAGCTTAACCGTTCCCTAGAGCAACGTGCTGATAAGCGCCCAGTAAACTCGGATTTGCGTGAATCAGGTTCGATCGAGCAAGATGCCGACTTAATCATGTTTATCTATCGTGATGAGGTTTATAACCCAGATAGTTCATTGAAAGGCATCGCTGAAATCATCCTTGGTAAGCAACGTAACGGTCCGATCGGTTCGGTTCGTCTTACGTTCCAAGGTCAACACTCCCGATTTGATAACTATGCAGGTCCTGCATTTGATGATGAGTAATCACTAATGACTTACATGAAAGCAGCGACGGCGAGTATTGACTTAAACGCGCTTGAACATAACCTGAACCAGATAAAGTCGAAGGCTCCTCATTGCAAGGTAATGTCTGTTGTGAAAGCCAATGGCTACGGTCATGGCTTACTGCATATTGCTAAGCATTCAAAAAGCTCTGATGCTTTTGGTGTGGCGCGTATTGAAGAAGCATTACAGCTTCGTGCTGGTGGCATTGTTAAACCTATTTTGTTGCTAGAAGGGTTTTACTCTTCGGGCGATTTGCCAATCTTGGTGACCAATAACATTCAAACGGTAGTACATTGCGAAGAGCAATTAAGCGCGCTAGAGAATGCAGAGTTGGAAACACCTGTTGTGGTTTGGCTAAAAGTCGACAGTGGTATGCATCGATTAGGTGTTCGTCCTGAGCAATACCAAAACTTTGTTGAGCGCTTACATCAATGTGCGAATGTCGCTAAACCTCTGCGCTACATGAGCCACTTCGGTTGTGCTGATGAACTTGATAGAGCAACCACCGTTGAACAGACCGAGCTTTTCTTATCGCTCACCGACGGTTGTGAAGGTGAGCGTTCACTTGCTGCTTCAGCGGGTCTATTAGCTTGGCCAGACAGCCATCTTGATTGGGTTCGACCGGGAATTATCTCTTATGGTGTTTCTCCTTTTGCTGATAAATCAGCGCAAGATCTTGGCTTTTATCCTGTAATGACCTTGACCTCGCACTTGATAGCGGTTCGTGATGTTAAAGCGGGTGAAAGTGTGGGTTATGGCGGTAACTGGACCAGTGAGCGAGATACCAAGGTTGGTGTGATCGCGATAGGTTATGGTGATGGTTATCCTCGCACTGCTCCTAACGGCACTCCAGTGTTCGTTAACGGCCGAAAAGTACCGATCGCAGGACGTGTATCAATGGACATGCTAACGGTTGACCTTGGCCCTGATGCGGCAGATAAAGTCGGTGATGAAGCAACATTATGGGGTAAAGATTTACCTTCAGAAGAAGTCGCAGAACATATTGGCACTATCGCTTACGAGCTGGTCACTAAGCTGACTTCGCGTGTTGCGATGGAGTATGTGAAGTAGCTAATACGAAGTAACTATGGATCCTATAAGTAAATGATGTTCATACGAACGACTCGACACTGGTTAATGTCTGCAATGGCATTACTCGGTGTCAGCTTGTCTTCTCCCGCTGTGAGTGAAGAAAAAGATTCAGCCTTTGTTCCTTTCTATTTTAGTACTGAAACCATGGGTAATACCTTCGGGGTTGCTGGTGTCGCAAAGGGTGTTTGGCAACCTCAAGCCGCTCTGTTTGGCATGGCGCTTTATTCAGATAAAGACAGCTACGTCGGTTTCTTATCAGCCTTTAACTTCGCACTGTCTGAGAACGTATTGTTCAGTACTCAGATGTACCAAGCTCGCTTTAACGAAAACCCGTATTACATTGGCTCTCAAGGCGATAACGATTCATCCATTGATGATAAAACCATTGCCGACGGCTTAGAAGAAAACTATCAGGTTGAGTTTAAGTATCTGCTGCCTTGGGGCAATGTTGCAGAGCATGGCTTGCTAGGGGCTTTCCAACCCATCAAAGATGTGAGTTTTGCTTCCCCATTAGAGTCAGGTGTCAGTTCGATTGTCTTTACGCCTTTCTATACGGCTCGTGAGCTAGAAGGCTTAAATAATAGCGAACAAGCGACAGGTTTTAGTTTGGCGTTTGATTGGGATAACCGTGATAGCACACGCAACCCAACCAAGGGATCTCATACCAATCTTGAGTTTACTACCGGCGCTGAAAGTTGGTCTAACGATGACTTATGGCTGAAGTGGACATTCCAAAATAGTCAGTATTTTGCATTGGGTCCTTTGGGGAACTTGTTCGATCAACAAGTCGTGGCATTTGATGTCTATACCGCTGACACACCTACGTGGGGCAACTGTTCAGGGCAAGATTGTGCTCGTCCACCGGAAACAGAGCAAGCTCGACTCGGTGGCTTATATCGCTTAAGAGGTTATACCGGAGGCCGTTACCACGGTCGTTCTGCTATTCACTACTCTGCGGAATATCGAGTGCTTCCTGATTGGCAACCACTGGGCGATATCCCACTGATTAACTACTACGATTTGCCTTGGTGGCAGTGGGTGGCGTTTGCTGAAGTCGGCCGTGTTGCTGATGAGTACGATATCAAAACACTGCACACAGACATGAAATGGAGCCTAGGCGGTGCAGTTCGTTTCCAGGTCGAAGGCATTGTTGTACGTGCTGAATTAGCGCGAGGCGGTGATGAAGGGACCTTTAGGGTTATGATAAACCAGCCTTTCTAATCTGGGTTTGCCAACTCGACTCTCTTATATTTTTAAAGGGTGACACATAACTGTGTCACCCTTTTTTGTTTTCTACCATTATGTTGTTTAAGCGGTATTTCATTGTTGATGACTTAACGTTACTCACCTTGAATGGTCGCAATAACGGTACGACTTCCGCCACAATCTCGGTGTTCACCTAAGTAAATGCCCTGCCATGTCCCTAATGCTAGACGACCATTGGTAATTGGAATTGTCACACTGGTACCAAGTGTCGATGCTTTAATGTGAGCGGGCATATCATCATCACCTTCGTAGGTGTGCTTGTAGTAGGGTGCTCGTTCGGGAACAAACTTATTAAAGTGTGATTCCATATCAGTGCGGACAGTAGGGTCTGCGTTCTCATTTAGCGTAAGGCTAGCAGATGTATGCTGAATGAATAGATGTAATAAACCAACAGACAGTGAATGGATATCGGATATCTGTTGTTCAATTTCATCAGTGATGAGATGAAATCCACGTTTTTGTGCGTGTAGGTGTATCGTCTTCTGAATCCACATACGCCATCCTCTATAATGTATTTGGAAAAAAAGTGGTTTAACGCTATCTTTTGAACTTGAATTTATCAGGTTTCGCTCACATTTAATGATGTGAGCGCTAGAGTCAGTACCGATTCTGCTATCAGGAAATCTAATTCTGATTTATCTCAAGGTACCGCTCTTCATATGCGGCATAATACGTCGTGAAAAAAAATTACAAAGAATCTTTCAGTGGTGATGCGATTTGGTCATCATAGAAAAATATAAACTTTCGCCTAATCGGGGGTTCTATTCATCACTTTGGTGACGTCTAGAATAAAACCTACAGTAACATCGGGATAGATACCATGTTGAAAAATATCAACCCAACGCAAACACAAGCGTGGAAAGCTCTAACTGCACATTTTGAGTCTGCTCAAGATATGGATATGAAAGAGCTATTTGCTCAAGACGCAAAGCGTTTCGAGAGCTTTTCTACTCGTTTCGGTTCAGACATCTTAGTGGATTACTCTAAGAACCTTATCGACGCTGAAACGATGCAGCACCTATTCGCTCTTGCGAACGAGACTGAAGTTAAGTCTGCAATCGAAGCAATGTTCGGCGGTGATGCAATCAACAAGACTGAAGGTCGTTCAGTTCTTCACACTGCGTTACGTAACCGTAGCGACAAGCCAGTAATGGTTGATGGCAAAGACGTAATGCCAGCAGTGAATGCAGTACTAGCAAAAATGGAACTGTTCACACACCGTATCGTTTCTGGTGAGTGGAAAGGTTACACAGGTAAAGAGATCACTGATGTAGTTAACATCGGTATCGGCGGTTCAGACCTTGGTCCATACATGGTAACTGAAGCACTTACGCCATACAAAACTCGCCTAAACATGCACTTTGTTTCTAACGTAGACGGCACTCACATCGTTGAGACACTTAAGCCTCTTAACCCAGAAACAACACTGTTCCTAGTGGCATCTAAGACATTTACCACTCAAGAAACAATGACGAACGCACACTCTGCGCGTGATTGGTTCTTGGCTGAAGCGGGCGACTCAGCACACGTTGCTAAGCACTTCGCAGCACTATCAACAAACGCGGCTTCAGTTGCTGAGTTTGGTATTGATACTGACAACATGTTCGAATTCTGGGATTGGGTAGGCGGTCGTTACTCACTATGGTCAGCGATCGGTCTTTCTATCTCACTATCTATTGGCTTCGATAACTTCGCTGAGCTACTCGATGGCGCACACGAGATGGATAACCACTTTGCTTCAACGGAATTTGAAAACAACATTCCAGTGATCCTTGCGTTAATTGGTGTTTGGTACAACAACTTCCACGGCGCTGAGTCAGAAGCAATCCTACCTTACGATCAATACATGCACCGTTTTGCTGCTTACTTCCAGCAAGGTAACATGGAATCTAACGGTAAATTCGTTGACCGTGAAGGTAACCCAGTAGAATACCAAACAGGCCCTATCATCTGGGGTGAACCTGGTACAAACGGTCAGCACGCGTTCTACCAACTGATTCACCAAGGCACTAAGCTGATCCCATCTGACTTCATTGCTCCGGCTATCAGCCACAACCCAGCATCTGATCACCACCAGAAGCTAATGTCTAACTTCTTTGCTCAAACTGAAGCGCTAGCTTTCGGTAAGACAAAAGAGACAGTAGAAGCTGAATTCCTAGCGGCTGGCAAAACAGCTGAAGAAGTTGCTGAGCTAGTACCTTTCAAAGTATTTGAAGGTAACCGCCCAACGAACTCTATTCTTGTTAAGCAAATCAGCCCTCGCTCTTTAGGTAACCTAATCGCGATGTACGAGCACAAGATCTTCGTTCAAGGTGTTATCTGGAACATCTTCAGCTTCGACCAATGGGGTGTAGAACTTGGTAAGCAACTAGCAAACCAAATTCTTCCAGAGCTTGCAGACGATGCACAAGTAACGTCTCACGACAGCTCTACTAACGGTCTAATCAACGCATTTAAAGCGCTGAAAGCTTAAGACTGTTTAAGTAACACCAAGTAATAATTGTAAACGCCAACCTTTCGGTTGGCGTTTTTTATGTCCGTTGATTTTACGGCAATAAAAAAGGCTGACGTATGTACGTCAGCCTTTCGCTTTTTATTTACTCGATTATCTCTATTCGAAACAGATCTCGATGAAAGCATTACCCCACTGAGATGAGAAAGGCATGATGATGATTGCGCCTTCACACTTGTGACGAATAGTATGGCCTTTACCTGAAACCACGATTGGCGTTGCCATATCGAAGTCAAAGCCGCTTTCTGCAAGAATACGCTTTGCGCCACCGGTTACCATGTTAGTGATTTCACCCACCATGTCGGTCACTTCTTCGTTCAAACCGTTTGGTCGTTCACCTAGCATGTTTTCCATGATTTCTAGAGCAAGCCCTTCATCAAAGGTGATCGACATTGAGCCACGAGACTGTGTACCAACCATACCAATTAGGCCGGACACATCACCACGAGCGATTTCATCTTTCTTCACTCTTGGTTTCTGAGGCTTTAATTCTAGAGATGCCATCGTTTTTAGTACGTTCATCAAAGAAGCTAAAAACGGGTTTACAAATTCAGCGCGCATAATGTTCTTCTATAATCTTATTCTTTCATTTCGGAGGAGCAAGTTTGGCAAATGCCATGTGATTCAATGACATGGTTGGTCAACTTGAATCCATGCTGCTCGGCGTTACTCGCGAGTAGGGCGACAAGCGCATCGTCTTGTAATTCTATCACAGTGCCACATTTATCGCAGATCAGTAATTGGGAAAAATGCGTGTTGGCATTGCAAGAGCAGCAGCATATAAAGCTATTCGTTGACTCAACTCGGTGAATGAACCCTTGCTCTAACAAAAAATCCAAAGCGCGATAAACTGTAGGAGGCTTGGCTTGCGGTTCACTGACTTTCAATTGCTCTAATAATTCATAAGCACTGGAGGCTTTTTTATTAGATAGGATAAGCTCAAACACTCGCTTTCTTTGGGGTGTTAGCCTAACACCTCGCGATACGCATATCCCTTCAACTTGCTCTATTAATGTGTGGTCCAAATTTTTCACCGTTCAATCAAACATCCCCATTCAGCCCCTATTGCTAGGTAACCTTGTTTGAGGAGACATTGATTTTATTAAAGTCAGGTACAGAGCGTATTGTGACCTACGACTTTGAATAAGACAAGGTAACTCAAAACGACAGTGTGACTCAAGGCATAACTGATTAATCAAGCTGAATTAGAGATCTGGTGAATGAGTTTGAAAATATCAAGTGCAACAATATGCTTATTGGGCGAAAGTTCTCAATCGACATTGGCCTGTCATCGGCTAAAAAGGGTTTAGTGTTATTGGCGCAGGAGCGGTTTTGATCTCTGATCATCAAGAACTTATCACCGCGAGTGTATCGGCAGACGGTGTTCAATTCGGGGGCATTATTGGCGCAAGTGCTCCAATAGTATTTGGCCTATGGGAAACCCTACGCAATGAGTTTAAGTAATGGCAGAGTATCAAACATTAATAATCGCCATTGTTAGTGCGTTATCTAGCGGTGTGGGCGTTGGCATTACACTCAAGACCGATGTTAAGTGGCTGCGCTTAATGATGGAAAAGATGGATGAGCGTTTGACCAAGCTTGAAAACAAAGAATAAATTCAGGGTAGAAGATGCTCCTCTTTAGCTCATTGATTGAGTTTAAATTGTTGCTTTAAACATTATGAAATTGACAAACAGAATTAATAATTGTCAAAAAAAGTGTAAAATCTGAACTAATATTACTTTTTAAGTGTCCAAAAAAGTGTAAAATCCCCGTCCAAGAGACCCTCTCTTGCTTTTAATTATGGTAGATAGTATGAAAAAAACTCTAGAAAAGGCACCTTTGGTACATGCTTTAATACATTTAAGATTCGCTGAAGTCCCAGCTCTAAAAGCTATTACCCCTGAATTAATGCAAGAGCTTCATGAGAGAATGATTGATGAGGGGTTCCCTGAAAAAATTGAGAGTAAAGCCGATATCGTAGAATGGAACTATGATGAAAATTCACAGCAGATGAGACACAAGAAGCTATCGAACAAACGACTTTTGTTTCGCGCCGCTGGTGAGCAGGAAATTGTTGAAATATCAGATACTTATATGGTTATTAAATCGACCAACTACGGTGCTTTTAATGATTTCTATGACAAGTTTCACCGTTTGTTAGTTGCTTGTATGGATATCATTCCTAAATTAGATAAAACGCTCCTAAAGAATGTTGGCCTTAGGTACGTTGATGTTATAGCTCCTACAGGGAACAACACACTGAGTGATTTTGTTTGTGGTGAAATTCAGCCACCTTCACTGAAAGGGGTAGGTGAGCATTTACAAGGGCACTCTCTAAAAGCTGTTAAGGTTGCTGAGAATCAAGTTTTAGTTGTTAATTTTGAAGAACTATCAAGCGTGGAAGGTCGAGTTCAAAAAGTATTGCCAGATAATCTGATTGAACCTGATGAAAGATGTGGCTTAGTGATCAATGGTCAAAAAGATTGGAATAATGTACAATCTGCAACATATGGAATATTAGATATCGATCACACATATCAGTTTGTTCAGAGTCCTGCGTTTAGTGCAGAACTTGTTGAAGATGCGACTCGCAAACTTTATCAACAAGCAAGTGACATTTTTTGGAGTGTCATTACTGAACAGGCTCAAAATGCGTGGGGATTTAAGGAGAGAGCATAATGTGGAATACAACTACTTCTAGTAATAAAACTGCCACGGCATCAGCATTAGCGTTAAGTATGATGTGCTTTAATACTCATGCTTACATTGATATTGATGATATTGTTCCACCTCAAAATGATGTGATTTACAGCTCAAATATTTCAGGAGAGCAATGGTCTTCAGTTGGAGTATCTAAGGCTACAGAATCCTATGGTGAAATTGATGTATTAGGGATTTCGGACATTGTTGATTCAGTTAAAGTAGCTTTGGGTTTACCGAATAAAGATATTGCGAGCATCTTTGGGGTATCAAGACAAACGTTACATTCATATAAAAACTCAACAGATGAACATACGGTCAACTCTTCGAACAAGAAGCGAGCACTGACTTTATCTGAAATTATCGATGAAATTAGCCCTAAATTCGACAGAAGTCCGGGTGCAATGGCTAAAAATTACACAAGAGATGGCAAGTCATTACTTGATTTACTGTCTGAACCTAATTTGGATATAGCCGAAATTGTTCGATTAGCTGATAGTTTATCTGAGAAAATGTCGTCTAATTTACCAAAAAATACAGCTACAAATGAAGTTTCTCTGCGTCAATTGACAAAGGTTTCATAGGAGATTTTAAGTGGCTGCCACCCCATCGAATGGACAAATCCTTTTCCATGACAAGAAGCTTGTACAAGCTTCTTGTTTTTTTGCTTCTAATATTCATATGGATAAAAGGTTAGAGTGGTCAGATTCCTTCGCGAAAAGTTCGTTGCGTAATGATCGTAAAAAACTTAAGGATACGTCTCTCTTTTTAGTTTTATCGCAGAATTGTGATATTGCTTGCTTAAATGATAGTGTTGAAAGTGCTATTGAATTAGCCGTCTGTAAAAAAATCAATGCGAATAAAGTTTATAGTGGGAACTCTTTTGTTAGAAGTGTTCGAAAGTTAAACTTTCAATTAGGTGGTGACTGGTTTGAAGCTAATGTTGATTATATTCTTACAGTAGATAAAGCGGAATTGTTATCTGTTATCAACACTATAGATGATTTTTCACCTTTGCAGCTTGAAGATGAGTATTCAATATCTGTTCCGGCTTGGCGCTCTAATCGGTACTTAAGAAGTGCTCTGCCTGATAACTTCAATGTCCAGTTGTTCCCAGTGTTGGATACGCATATCCCATTGATTGATAGTGCGGCTAAGACGGAAGAAGGGGCACCATACTCTAGCTGATCTGCTCCAGTCAGACTGGACACTTAGCTAAGCGACATTTCGCTTTTCAAA
>NZ_JBGONU010000052.1:0-32261 GCF_041439295.1 Vibrio sp. 1F253
TTTATCGCCCAAACTGGTTAAATTTTAACAGTGACAACTATCCTGCCAGAGGGGGCTCACGAGCCATTGACCTTTCTGGAAAAATACTCTTATTGTCACTCATTGTTTTAACACCCAATTTAATTTGTTATGAATTCTACTGATGCAAGAAAAAAAATTATCCTAAATGAATAGTGATTTTAACTAAATTACTATGAGTGCGGAGAATCTCACATACCTTTCATTGGTCTAGTTGGTATGTGTCAGGTATAAAATAATAAATCGTAGATAAAGGGGCTGGGGTTAGTGAAAACGGGTCTTCCAACTAAGATGCTTATGCTTTAATAGCCCTACATTCATAGCTGTTCTTTAATTTAGTCAAGACCAAGATGCATGAATTTGAATTTTTCAATAACGAAGAGCCACATTGAGCGGCTCTCGCTATTTTAGACTTAGTCGTCGCTTCGAACAGTGTTAAGCCTTAAGTCTCTTCTACTTTGCATAATTCGAAGGAAACAGTGCTCGTTTCGCTTCTTCATCACGTTCGGTTTTAAATTCAATGCCGTTACCAATCTCGCGAGCGCGAATTGCAACAGGACGGGCGTTGATTGCGTTAAACCAACGCTTCAAATTCGGGTAAGGTTCTAGGCCTCCTTCACCAAGCACAACCGGTGCTTTATCAATCCAACCCCATGCCGCGACATCGACGATGGTGTACTCATTTCCGACGAAAAACTCACGACCTTCCATATGCTTTTCTAACACTTCGTAATGACGTTGTGCTTCACGTAGGTAACGGTTCACTGATGGTGCAGCATGACGGAAGTGTACTGATTGGCCAGAGTATGGACCAAGGCCGCTCGCGATAAACATCATCCAAGAGAGCAGTTCGGCTCTGTCTTCTGGTTGTCCCGCTAGCTTGCCTGTTTTCTCTGATAGGTACAAAAGGATGGCATTAGAATCGAACACACGCTGCCCATCGTCTTCAATGGCTGGTGTTTTTCCGTTCGGGTTTATTAAGCGATATTCCGGAGTGTGTTGCTCGCCCTTTAAGGTATCAACAGGAACGAGTTCAAAATCTAGGCCTGTCTCTTCTAGAAACAGAGCGATCTTCATTGGGTTGGGTGTTTGGTGAAAATAGAACTTAAGCATGGGGTAACTCCTTGTATTGTTGATTCATTAAAGTACCACTTGAACGATCGTTCAATAATTGATTTTGAATTATTTGAAAATATGTCGATTCGCATTTAGAGGCCATACGTTTAGAACTTAGTTATCCGGGGGAGGGTTAACATCCAACAATTCGGTGTGTTGGGTTTTAAGTTGTTGAAAAATGAGCTTAAAGTTGCTGTTTAGGCGTGTTATTTTCTGTGGAGTTTGGATTTGTGATTGGCGGTTTTCGGTGGAATAGGGCGCATGGATATCGCAGTTAGATATTCCAAAATGATCGGTGAATTCCCCTTTAAACCAAAATTATCTCGATGCGCAGGCTTATTGGTAAGTTCAAAATCGTGATCTGTTGCCACATCTTATGCAACAAATAAATATTAACCTTGGAGAGTAAGGTTTGGTTCACGGTTTTTTAATCTTGGGGGCTTACATTGGGGAGCAAATCTGATGTGAACACTTAACGACACAGGATCTTTCCATGAAAAAGAACATTATCGCCCTCGCTCTTGGTGGCATGCTGGCTTTTGGCGCAACACCTTATTCTTTTGCCGCTAACGATGGCGCAGTACAAGCTTCAGCAGATTACGCGCAGTTGGTGACTAAGCGACAAGTTGTCGACCAATTACTTCTTGATGCGTTGCAGGCGTTTAAGTCTCCGGCAAGAATTTCTCACGCGGGCTTCACGGCCAAAATGCCAAGCAACATGGAAATTGTGACTAACCGATTGTTAGAAGCGTACCAGCTAGAACCTTACCGTACTGATTTGCTTATCTCGGCTGCGAACGCTCAGATCTACAACAAGAACGCAGAGCGCGCTATTGAGTTGTTTGAACAAGCACTGACGGTTGCGCCAGACGATGTCGACCTTCATGCGTATCTAGCGGTTTGGCAGCGATTTGAAGGCAATGACAGTGAATCGAATAAGCACATGGAGAAGCTAGAAAGCCTGAATAAAGGTAAAGCAGAAGACATCAAACGTATTTTTGCAACGGTCGACCGCGTGTTAGAAACACCTCTTAAAGAGTCTGCGGATAAGGGACTGTTGAGCGACCACGGTGCCATCGTCACTTTGGGCTACGCGCTTAACCCTGATGGTTCTATGCATGAGATCTTGATTGAACGTCTTGAAACGACATTAGCAATGTCGAAAGCGAACCCAGACGCGATGATCGTGTTAACCGGCGGCGTGCCTAAGAACCATAAGACAGAAGGGAAGTTAATGGCGGATTGGCTTATCTCAAAAGGGGTAAGCAAAGACCGCATCATTGAAGAGAACTACGCGACCAGCACGGTAGGCAATGCCTTGTTCAGTAGCTATGCGCTTGCTCGTCATGATATTAAACATGCGACCATTATCAGCTCGGCAAGCCATGTTCGTCGTGGTCAAACTCTGTTTGAAATTGCTAGCTGGCAAACTGGTCCTCAGGGCATTACCTTCGATACGGTTTCTTACCCAGATAAGCCGCTAGAAGATCTTAAGAAAGCGAGCAGTGGTGAGCTTCTAGGCATCTACCGTGACGCTCTAAGAACGTATGGTATGTGGAGCTACCGCTCTTACCCATTGGAATCTCGTTAAGCCCAAGCATTATTTGCGTTTGGGAAAAGCACAGTTCGTGTTAAACCAAAGCTTCACTTGCTAGTACAATCGAGCACAGCTAGATGGTATGCTGTGCTCCTACTTAATTTAGTGTTTCAAAGGCAAAAAAATGAACCCGATTTTAGCAATGTTGAAAGAGAACAATATTAGCGACGAGCAGATCAGCGAGATATTCAAGACGTTGACCGAAAATCCTCTTGCAGCAATGGCGACAATCAGCCAACTTGGTTTACCTCAAGACAAACTTCAAATGCTGATGGGTCAGGTAATGCAAAACCCTGCGCTAATCAAAGAAGCAGTTGAAGAGCTTGGCCTAGATTTTTCTAAGGTTGAAGCCGCTAAAGAGCAACTTCAAAAATAAGTGAGTTTGACTGAGCTGATATCGTCTTAGCTTAATCAAAATTCAATGAAAAGGTCGTTTAAGTTCAGCAATAGGCTGTCTTAACGGCCTTTTTTGATCTTGGTAGCGATTATTCACGTTGATCAAGTTGCTTAAAATCATCCTCTCCGACCCTATGCATACCGACCATTTCAACACAATTGACAGCAACCTTGCCAAATATGGGCGACTACTGACAATTTACTTACTAGACTTAATTAACCTATGTGCGACCTGATATGTGCACCTTGATGAACAGAGTTTTTGGATGAAGAAAGCCCCAAATAACAGGGCTAACCGATTTGGGCCATAAGCGCGGTTTATCTATGAGTCACATTAAGGAAAAGAATAAGAGGGCACTCAAATAAGCCCTTTATTGAGCAGTGATTTATAGGAAATTGATTATGAAGTATTTAAAGGAAACCGCTTTAGCAAGCCTTGTGCTGGCTGGGCTTGTTGGTTGTGGCGGTGATTCAGGTTCATCAAGCAGCACGACACCGATTACCTTGAGCGTAAGTGATGCGCCCATTGATGATGTTAAAGACGTCACTGTGACATTCAGTAAGGTGGCTTTACTTCCGGGACAGGGAGGTACGCCATTGGTTTATGACGTGTATAAAACGGACGAAAACGGTAACTACGTGGACAAAAACGGTGACCCATTGCCAGATGGTGAGGATCCTATTCCATTAAGTGTTAATTTATTGGATTACCAAGGCAGCGAGGCGCTTCCTTTGATCAAAAATGAGGTCATCCCGGTCGGCAGTTATAAGTTGTGTGTGTTTGCCCATGATGGTGACCACCCAACAACACCTTCTTACGTTATAGAAAACGATGATACGAACCGTCAGTTAACTGTGAAAGGTGAAGGTGCATGCCCGCAAGGTGTGGGTAAAGAAGATAACGCTGGTGTGCTGTATTTTAACAACTCATTCAATGTGAACCAACAGAGTAACGATTTTGTTGTTGAGTTCGATCTGAGACGCGGCTTAAAGAACAGTTCAAGTCTCCCTGATTACACCGTTCAAAGAACATCTGTGAGCCTTATCAATACGGTTGAGACAGGAAACATTGAAGGTACTGTAGCGACAACAACTTTTGGATCTTGTAACCCTACAAATGACAATACCTTCGTTCAATCGGTTTATTTGTATGAAGGTGACATCGTTAAAGCTGACATGGCACCAATTGGTGGTCCTGCGGAGAAAAAACCGATCACTTCAGCGTCAGTGACATTGAATAAAGCGCAGACCAACTATGAGTTTTCTCTGGGCTTCATTGATTCAGGTACTTACTCTTTAGGCTATACCTGTACTGCACAGCATGACAGTGATGAAGACAATGCCGATCCGGTTGCTGATGGTTTTGAAATCTATGATGTTCAAAATAGCGTTCAGGTAGTAGTTGGTCAAGAAAGCCAAGTATCGTTTTAAACTTTTAACGTGATTTACCACTCTAATAAATACGGCCTCTCAATTAGAGTAGAGGCCGTTTTTGATCACGTCACCTAGTTAGCATGAATTTGATGAGCATTGAGTATGACTCTAGGGAAGTGATAATGTAACGTTGTCTCTCTTACTTTAACCTAGCGAAATGTATTCCGGTGTTGCTCATGAAATCTAGCTTAAGCATTCGATCTTACACCAAGCAATTTAATACCCATGCTCATGATGACCATCATCAATTGGTATTGCCGATCCAAGGCAGTATTAATATCGAAATGGTGGGGTATGTTGGCAAAGTGGCCGTTGGCGAATGTGTGGTGATTCCGGTAACCACAGCACATGCGTTTAAGGCGGATGAAGCCGCGCGGTTTATTGTCGCGGATATGGCGGAGTTGCCGCAGCACTTGTTAGAGCATGAGCTCTCGGTTTTTACGATCACACCACCTTTGATGAGCTTCTTGCTGTTTGTTGAGAAGCAGCTGGAATATCAGGTCGATAGTGGCATTGAGTCATCAGTTTTGGATGTGTTTTCATTGCTGTTAGAGCAACAACAAGTCAGCAAGAGCATCGACCCAAGAATCCGTGCGGTACAAAGGCTGATAGCGGATAATTACACGCAGCCGTTATCCATTTCACAACTTGCAGAAACGGCCTGTTTGAGCCCCACTCAATTCAAAAAACGCTTCAAAGAATGTCTGGGCATCAGTGCGCTTAAATACATCACTCGATATCGTATGGAGAAAGCCCAAGCCTTGTTAACTCACACCGATTTACCGGTTCAATTGATTGCTGAAAATGTGGGATATAGTGATGTTTCTGCTTTCAGTCGTCGCTTCTCTCAGCACTTTGGTATGTCCCCAAGGGCGTTTCTAGGCTCAATGAAAGAGAGTCTTTAGAAACAACAATAGCGTCCTTTTGGCAAACTAAATCTTATCAATTTTCACTATTATCTATTTCAGAACTGAAAATTGGGTAATAGAAATGAGTCTTGCCATCAATCGCGTTAACGAATTCCAAACGGGCACTTTAGCCATCTTGTTTGCTTCTATTTTATGGGGCACGACAGGCACCGCCGCAAGTTTTGCTCCTGATCTAAGCCCATTAGCAATTGGCGCTTTTTCTATGGGCGTCGGTGGCCTAATACAAGCGGGCTTGGCGTATCGAAAAATCCTATTCGCTTTCGACAAGCTTTTACAGAACAAGAAGCTGTTGGCAGCGAGTGCTTTGGCGGTCTATCCTTTAGCTTTCTATTCTTCAATGAAATTATCAGGTGTGGCGATTGGTACCGTGGTTTCGATTGCGACCGCACCTTTCTTTTCGGCACTGTTAGAGTGTCTGATTAGCAAAAAGAATAATATCAACAAACGTTGGCTCACTAGCTTTGCGATTGGTGTGGTAGGTATTGGATTGTTGGTGTTTTCAGAATCTTCATCGGCGAACGCATCCGGTGATGATCTCAAGCTGTTAGGTATTGGCTTAGGTCTGGTCGCTGGGTTGTGTTACGCCATTTATTCTTGGGCGACCAAAGCACTGATCGATAAAGGGATTAAGTCACAAGCGGCGATGGGCAGTATTTTTGGCCTCGGTGCAATGCTGTTGCTGCCAACGCTCTGGTTTACTGGTGAGAACCTGTTCTCCTCGCAGATTAACGTATTAGTCATCAGCTATCTGACGTTAATCCCACAATGCTTGGGCTATATCGCGTTCAGTTTTGGTTTACGCCACGTGACTGCGAGCAGTGCCAATCTGCTGACTCTGTTTGAACCGGTAGTTGCAGCGGTGCTTGCGGTCTGTGTTGTCGGTGAGCTGATTCCTTTTATAGGCTGGTTAGGTATGTCTCTGATTGTGTTGTGCTTGTTTATACAGTCGAATCCATCTAAAGGAACGTTATAAGTATTTGTTTTATAGAGCCTAATTGAAATTTATTCATGCGTAATTAGTATAATTGAATAAAATGAGTATCTCAGTTTTAAGAGTGCTGTTATTATCGCTATCAATAGTCGGGGGGCATATACCTTATTTGGTGTTTGCTGAGATCGTTAGTCGAGACCCGTTGAACCTGATTCAGTTAACACTGGCGTAGGGAACTATAAGCACTCGATCTACGTCTGCACCCATGAAAGCTTTCATGAGCCTAATGCGACTTCTCCTTCGATCGGTGTTCGTTCTCCTACGTCTTGTAAGATAGTAGGAGCGACAATGACACACAGTTCTATTTCAAAAGATTTAACGCCAAAAGCCTCAACTCCAAAATCCTCAACACAGCGGCACTCTGCTGAAGACACGATTCGCACGAACACTCCGATTGTATTGACTATCGCAGGCTCAGACAGTGGTGGCGGTGCAGGTATCCAAGCTGATATTAAAGCTATGTCTGCTACCGGTAGTTTCGCTTGTTCGGTAATTACCGCTATCACTTCCCAGAACACTCAAGGCGTGTCAGCCATTTTTCCTATCCCGCTCGACCATGTCGCTAGCCAGTTAGATGCGGTTTTTACTGATCTCAATATCGTGGCAGTAAAAGTCGGCATGTTGGCTGATTCTCAAATCATCAAAGTCGTTGCTGACAAAATCAAACAGTACCAGCCTAAACATTTAGTGATTGACCCTGTCATGGTCGCGACAAGTGGAGACCTTCTTTTAGAAAACTCAGCAATTACGACGCTGAAACAAGAGTTGATTCCGCTGGCAGACATTATCACCCCTAACTTGCCAGAAGGCGCGGCACTTACAGGCAAAGCCGTACCTGAAAGCGAAGCGGAAATGCAGGGTATGATTGAAGATCTACGCGCTTTAGGTGCAAAAGCAGTCCTACTAAAAGGCGGTCACTTGGAGAAGGATGAGAACAGTAATGACCTACTGATTCTCCCGACGACGTCTGCCTTGATTAGCGCGAAGCGTTTCCCGACTAAAAACACTCACGGTACGGGTTGTACGCTCTCTTCTGCCATTGCTTCTTTCTTGGCTCAAGGCAACACGCTGGCAGAAGCTGTCGACCTAGGCAAACAATACATTTCTCACGCGATTGCTCATGCTGATGAGTTGCAAGTCGGTCAAGGCCACGGCCCTGTAAATCACTTCTTCGCTGGACACGGTAATGTTCGTTAATACGGTTGGGGTTCAACTCAGCAATGCCACCTTGCGTTATCGCGATAGTGAATATGCCACCTTATCGGGACTATCACTGAGCATAAACGCGGGTAAGTGGACTGTGCTACTTGGTCGCAGTGGGTGCGGGAAAACCACGGTATTGCGATACCTAGCGGGTTTACTCGATGACAAAGTTGAATGGCAGGGCACATTGGCAACCTCTGATGAACTGCCTCTAACCGATCGCATAGCATACATGGCGCAGCAGGATTTGTTACTGCCATGGCTGTCGGTTATCGACAATGTTTGCCTAAGTCATCGCTTTCAAAATCCAGTTTCTGATAAAGCACGGCAAACCAATCAAGCACTAGAGTTGTTAGCTGCGGTTGGTTTGGCTGATCAGGCGTCTACTATGCCGGATCAATTGTCTGGAGGTATGCGTCAGCGAGTTGCTTTGGCTCGCACCTTAATGCAAGACAAGCCAGTGGTGCTGATGGATGAACCGTTCTCTGCGCTGGATGCGGTAACAAGACACAAGCTGCAAAGTTTAGCGTGTGAACTGCTAAAAGGTAAAACCGTTGTGTTGATCACCCATGATCCACAAGAAGCGGTGCGTTTGGCGGATAACTTGTATGTGTTGCAAGGCACACCTGCGAGTGCACAGTCTTTATCTGTGCCCAACACGGCCACACCAAGAGTGTTAGACGGTGAATGTGCTGAGCTGCAACAAGCGATCTTAGATCAGTTGGAGCGTGATTATGAATGACCTAACACGAAGCGAAGCTGTGATCCGTTCAGCTAACACACAGATCACGACTAAGCGCCCTCGTCAGATGAATCCCGTTATGCGTTTGCTGATCAGCAGTGCTGTGATTCTAGGTTTATGGCAATTGGTGGTGGTTATCTTCGAGATGCCTAGCTTCATTCTGCCAGCGCCTGCAGAAGTCTTTTTAAAACTTATTGAACGTTACGATGTGCTACTCAAACACACTTGGGTGACTGCGCAGGAAATCCTACTTGGTCTATTGCTCGGTTTATCTATGGGGCTGTTTTTCGCTCTGCAGATGTTGATGTTCGAACCGCTGAAACGCTGGTTGTTGCCTATCTTAATCGCTAGCCAAGCGATTCCTGTATTTGCGATTGCGCCAGTATTGATGCTGTGGCTGGGTTATGGCATCGCATCAAAAGTCGTCATGGCGGCGATCATTATCTTCTTCCCCGTGACCACTTGTTGTTACGACGGTCTGCGAAATACACCGACTGGTTATCTTGATCTTGCTAAGACCATGGGTGCATCGAAATGGCAATTGCTCCGTTATATCCAATTGCCTGCTGCATTGCCAACACTGGCGTCTGGCATTCGTGTGGCTGTGGTTATTGCCCCAATTGGTGCGGTTGTCGGCGAGTGGGTCGGTTCGAGTGAAGGGCTGGGTTACCTAATGCTGCAAGCCAACGCACGCATGATCATTGATGAAATGTTTGCGGCCTTATTCATCTTGGCGGTGCTGTCTATCTCGCTCTACTTCATCACAGACAAGTTACTCAAAAAAGCTATCCCTTGGGAAAACCAATGATGGTTCGCTCAATAACACTTTGTTTAATAAAGCTTCGCTCACGCTATTTATCTAAACCAAACTTCGTTAAAAATTAGCTCGATACACACAACAATAATATTCAAAAGGAAAGGTTAACTATGAAAAATACCAAATTGGTAGGTGCAGTGGCACTGCTTGCTTCATTGGTTTCAGGTCATGCTCTAGCGGACTCTGAACAGAAGAAACTGACACTGATGTTGGATTGGTTTGTGAACCCGAACCACGGCCCGATTGTGATTGCTCAAGAGCGTGGCTACTTTGCTGACCAAGGCTTAGAGGTTGAAATCCAAGAGCCAGCCGACCCAAGCACGCCAGCAAAATTGGTCGCAGCAGGTAAGGTCGACCTTGCAGTCACTTACCAACCAAGCTTAACCATGGATGTAGCGGCAGGTTTACCTCTTGTTCGTGCGTCTACTCTTATCGCAACGCCACTGAACACACTAATGGTTTTGGATAACGGCAAGAACGATTCGTTAGCGGATCTGAAAGGCAAAAAGATCGGTATTGCGATTGCGGGTAACGAAGAAGCGACCATCGGCACCATGCTAGCGCAAGAAAATGTTGCGTTTACAGACGTGCAAACCATCAATGTCGGTTGGGCACTGTCGTCTTCATTGGCATCAGGCAAGGTAGACGCAATTTGGGGTGGCTTACGTAACTTCGAAACTAACCAGTTAGCCCTTGAAGGCTTTAAAGCGAAAGCATTCTTCCCAGAAGAGCACGGTGTACCCGCTTACGACGAGCTTATCTTTGTTGCGAACGCAAAGCAGCACGACGACGAAGCGATCAAAGCGTTCAACAAAGCACTTGAGCAAGCAACGACTTACATTGTGAACCATCCACAAGATTCATGGAGTGAGTTTGTGGCGTATTCACCAGATACGTTGAACAACGAACTTAACCAACGCGCATGGAACGACACGCTGACTCGTTTTGCGCTTCGCCCTTCTGCAGTTGACCTGAAACGTTACGACGATTACGCACAGTTCATGTTCGACAAAGGCATTATCAAATCACTACCAAAAGCCGCAGATTACGTACCGACTTTTGACTAAGGAATCTCATGAAATACCAAGACTTAATCCAAGCTTGTCAGCAAGATTGGCAAGACTACACTGAGCATGATTTTGTTAAAACGCTGGCAAACGGCACTCTCGCTCAGCCGTGTTTTCTGCATTACTTGAAGCAAGATTTTCTGTTCTTAAAACAGTATGCCCGCGCTTATGCGTTGGCGATTTACAAGGCAAAAACCTTGGCTGATATGCGTCGTGCACTGCCTAGTGTTCATGCTCTGCTAGATTCTGAAATCTCTCACCACGTGACTTACTGTGGTCAGTGGGGTTTAACCGAATCGGATTTAGAAAACGAACCTGAAGATTTCGGCACAGTCGCTTACACGCGCTACGTTCTAGATGCGGGTATGACGGGTGATCTTGTCGACTTATATGCAGCACTGGCTCCGTGTTCAATTGGTTACGCTGTTATCGGTAAAGCGCTGTTAGAAAGCAGTGATACTGTATTAGAAGGCAACCCATATGCGAGCTGGTTGCAACTGTATGGCGGTGAAGAGTTCCAGTCTGGTGTGGCAACGGGCGCGGAATACTTCAATCAACTGCTTGCTGAAATTGATATCAACAGCGAGCGCGGTCAGAACATCGTTCATATCTTCAAAACCGCAACGCGTATGGAAGTGGCTTTTTGGCAGCAAGGGCTGAATGCACTTAATGACTCAACCTCGGCTTAAAACGACTTTCACGAATAAGGATTTACCCATGCTAACTGAACAAATCATTCAATCGTTGCGCGCAGTACGAGAGCAAAAACCACTGGTTGTGAACATTACCAACTACGTCGTGATGAACAATACGGCCAATGCGTTATTGGCGATTGGCGCTTCACCTATCATGGCGCACTCACAACAAGAACTGGCTGAGATGATGTCTTTCTCTGGCGCGCTTGTGATTAACATTGGCACACTTGATAGTGTTTGGACGCCAAGAATGTGTTTTGCTGTAGAACAAGCCAACGCGAACAACAAGGTAGTGGTTCTTGACCCGGTGGGTTGTGGCGCAAGTACGCTGCGTACCGAGACTTCTCGTGAAATTGCACGTTTAGCGGATAAGTTAATCATTCGTGGTAATGCGTCTGAGGTTATCGCGTTAGCGGGCGAGCAAGCACAGAGCAAAGGCGTTGATGCGCTAGATAGCAGTGATGCTGCGGTAGGTGCTGCGCAATGCTTAGTGGCTGAATACGGTGCGAATGTGGTTATTTCCGGTGAGACAGATTACGTTGTCACTAAAGACAGCGTTGTGACGTTAAACAATGGTCACCCAATGATGCCGTATGTGACGGGCATGGGTTGTACGCTAACAGCGCTGACGGGTGCTTTCGCGGCTGTCGGTGATGACAGTGGTTTGGCTGCTGCAGCGGTATTGGGTGTGGTTGGCGAAATCGCGGCGGAAAACTCACGTGGCCCAGGTAGCTTGCAAATGAACTTACTTGATGAGTTATATCAATTGGATGAAGAGACTCTGATTCAACGTTTGAAGATTCAGTAGATTCAATCTGGCTATAAGCATTTAGCTCACTAAAAAGCCCCCAACACGAATGTGCTGGGGGCTTTCTTATTATATAAACCGTGTTCGCTATGTTTTCAATAAGCGAGGCTCTAAATAACAGAGACTTTGAATAACAGAGACAGAAAGTTAGCTAGGTTCTAAATCGATTCACTTGGTTTTCTAAGTGATGAGCAACTTCGGTTAAGTCGCTCGCTGCGCCAGAAATGCTGCTTACAGACTCTTGGTTGCTCTGCGCGATGGTATTGGCACCTTGCGCGTTTTCACCCAACGACTTGGTTAAGCAATCTTGCTCGTCAACAGATACTGCAATTTGGCTGTTGGCCTGATTCAAATCTTGAATGTGTTGGTTGATCACATGTAAGTTCTGAGAAGCTTGCTGTGCCTGAGTTGAAGCATCTGAAACCGTGCTGTGGCTCTCTTTGATCGACTCTAACGCATCTTTAGCGCCACGTTGCAGTGAGGTGATGAGTTCGTCAATCTGGCTTGCAGAATCTTGAGTACGCTTAGCTAGAGTTCTTACTTCGTCGGCTACTACTGCAAATCCACGACCTTGTTCACCTGCGCGCGCAGCTTCAATAGCTGCATTCAATGCCAACAGGTTGGTTTGTTCAGAAACGCCTTTGATGACTTCAAGAATGGCACCAATGTTCATCGACTCTTTGTGTAGGTCAGTCACTTTCTGGCTGCTCACCTGCATGCTTTCATCGGCGCTGCCAATTTCATGCAGTGTTTTGTCTACTTCTTTGAGTCCCATAGCGACATTCTCGGTTGCTTGGTTGGCAACTTGAGACGCGTGGTTAGCACTTGCAGCAATTTCTGATGTGCTTGAAGCCAATTGATCAACGGCAGAAGAGATATTGATCATCTCATTGTTCAACTGTGTTGCGTTAGTCGAGCTGTTGTTTGTCACCTGATTGAGTGACTCCGACATCTCACCAATACGTACACTAGAGCGGTTCACTTGACCAACAATATCGCGCAGAGATTCAATCGTAATCTCCATGTTGGTCAGCAGTTCGCCAATCTCATTTTTGCTCTCAATGTTCACTTCAACATTCAGGTTGCCCTGAGAAAGCTCATTGGTGATCTGTTTAACCTGTGCGATGCCTTTGGTAATAGAGCGAGTCACCAACACAGCGCTCGTCATGCCAATCACCAAAGCCACACCCGTTAGCAAGAAGATGATTTGAACTGAACGTTTTTCACTGGCTTGCAGTACCGGCGTGAGTGCTTGCTTTTGTTGCTCTAGAATACTTTGAGCATCCGCGACCGCAATCGCTAAGCTGTCACCAATAGAGGCAAGGGTCGCAGTTCTTTGGGTGTTCTCAATCATCTGTTGATGAACTTGCTCAAAGCCTTTTGCATACGCTCCACGTTGGTTTGAGAAGTCTTCAATCAGCTCACTTTGATAAGGCGATGATTTGAGAGATTCAATGTCGCCTTCAATACCTGGTAGCGCGTATTCAAAGATATCTTTACCCGCCTCATAGGTTTTGAGGTCGTTGTTGTTTGAATAACTGAGTACGGTGATCTTGGCTGCGAGGAAATTCTCCATCAACATGCCCGCGTATAAGCTCGCGTTTGGATCATTGTTATTGTAAGACTCATACAACAAACTTTGAGCAGCTTTCAGTGCGTTGGTTTCTCGTTGGACCATCTCAACGTTGACCAGTTGGTCTATGAGAAGCTCACTCTGTTTCATTGAACCATAAGCCACATCAAACGCCGCCACACTGTCTTGCACTAATTGCAGGCTAGCTAGGCTATCGGTTTTGGTGGTGGATTGGATTAAGTTGTTGAGCAGTTCATCAATCGCAAGTTTACTTGATTGATAATTCGTTTCGTACTGTTCATCCAATGACTCTAAGTAACGTTCAGAAGCTAAACGCATCTGAAGAAAGTGCACTTGAATGTTGCTTGATAATGTCGCTTTTTGGCTGAGCTCACTGTATTGGCTAAAGCCGTTCGACAAGGTTTGGATACCTTTGTAACTCACAAAGCCTGAAATGACGAAAAAGAGCAAGCAGATGGCATAACCTAGCTTGATCTTCAATGCTATAGAAAGGTGGCGCATAACTATCCCTATATTTACCTGATTCCTTCACTGCGAAGTATTCCATAAAACAGGGTTCTGGGCAGGCTTAAGTGAATAGTTTGTGTAATAAGTAACGCTTTCGTTAAAAAATCCGGTTTTTTAGTATCGCTTCAATGGGTTGCATATTTGTTGGAGCATGCTTAATTGAGCTAATTGTTTATTAACTTCCATGCACATGATGCAAATTGTCGGTAAAATAGTACAACGCCAATTTTAGACATCGACTCCAAAGGTACGAAATGAACCCTTATAAGCTCTATTTAGTAACGGATGACCAACAAGATTTAGAAACGCTTAAGTTTGTGGTTGAACAAGCGGTTGCGGGTGGCGTCACTATGGTTCAAGTGAGAGAAAAGCACGGAGATGTAAGAGCCTTCATTGAACGAGCACAAGCCGTAAAGTCGATTTTGGCAGGTTCTGGTGTACCGCTGATCATTAACGATCGGGTAGACGTTGCATTGGCTGTCGACGCCGATGGTTTGCACTTAGGGCAATCGGATATGCCTGCAGAGTTAGCACGCCAGTTGATAGGTCCAGATAAGATTCTTGGGTTATCAATTGAAACTGAACAGCAGTTACAAGAAGCCGATAGCTTACCGATCGATTACATTGGCCTCAGTGCGCTTTTTGCCACACCGACCAAGACGAATCTAAAGAAACATTGGGGCTATGATGGAATTAAAATGGCGTTGGAGACAACGAAGCTACCGATTGTCGGTATTGGTGGAATTAACGAATCGAACATCCCGCAGTTAGTTGAGAGCGGTATTCATGGGTTAGCACTGGTATCTGCGATATGTCACGCTGAAGATCCAAAACAAGCGACGCGGGATCTGTTGTCTCTGATGGGAGAGTGAAGGCTTTTAGACTAGAAAATAAATGAGTTTAACTGTTTGTTTTCTAGCTAAAACATAAGCACAGATATGTGCTTATGTTTATCGCTTGAGCTTTTAAGGCAATTTATTTAATACACAGTTTGGTTTACTGAGCGCATAAAGCAACAGTACCGATGATCATAAGAACGATCGCGGCATACCAACCGTATTGTGCGGTCTTATTAGCAACAAACACTTTAATGTAGTTGAGTTCTTCATGCGCCATTGCAATGAAGTCCGTGTAGTTAATCGATAACTCGCGGCTCGCTTCTTTCAAATCTTGCTGAAGTTTGTTGAAAGCCTCATCGATGAAGCCTTTTGTTTCTGAAACAGACGGAGTAGCAACCAAAGTTAAGCTATTCCAAACTGCCATACGCGATTCATATTCGCTTTCACTGACACAATTAAGTACGCGTAAATCATACTCTCGTTTGTTACGCTCTTTACCCATTTTCTCAGGGCAAATATTTCTTAAAACGTTCACGACAAATTTTCCAAAAGGTTCATTTAGATATAAAAAAGCACTCAAAGAGGGCTCATAAACTGGGTGCGAATCAATATTCAAAAGTGATCTATTTGAAGCTGTCACAAGTGGTTGCAGGGCAGGGGCACTTATGTGGGAGATTTGAAGTTGGGTCAGTGGTGTTAAAGAGCGATTTGGTTTTGTCGATATCAGTTTGATAAGACAAACCCTTTGGGATCGCATACTAGTTATGTCACTTTGGGATATCAACTAGGGTGTTTTATCCACACGACAAAGAAAATTATCGGCACAAAAAGTGGAAATGAGGTAGTGCTGGAGAAAACGCCACCGTCATTGATTTAGGATTCAGTTGCTGAAATAGGCTGAGCTCAAGAATTGGGGAGATTAGTTGGCTTGCCATTGATTGTTCTCTAATGAGTGGCCTTTTAGTTTTTCAAGTAAACTTGTTAACACTGGGCCATTGATATGGCTGCGAGACACTAAGCAACCCACTGGAGTAATCCAACCACCATGCTCGTGTGCCACTGGCAGTGCTACGAGATCACCTTTCTGAATCCCTTCCATCACCATCATTTCAGGCACATTTGCCCACCCTACGTTCTGTTCAACGAGATCGATGATCGTTTTGTGGTTGTTGGCATACCAAAGCATGGAGCTGATGCCATAGGTGAACCACAATTCGCGCTGCTTAGAACTACGATGCACACATTGGCGGTAGCGCTTTAGGTCTGAGTCTTGAACGACGGGCATTTGGCTCAGCTCGTGAGTGGCGGAGCTAACTGTAAGAAAACGTGCTTGACCCAGTAAGAAGAAGTCCATATCTACTTTAAGTTCACCATCCGCATAGATGATGCCTATCTGTGCTTTGCCGCGTCTGACTAAGTCTTCAACATCGAAGGTTGAGGTGGTAATAATATCGAAGTGTGTGATTGGAAACTGATCGGCTAGTGAGCTGATTATCTTAATGAAGTTCTTGTCTATGATGCTCTCATCAATGGCAATGATCAGTTCGTGTTCATCTTCTTGTGTCAGCGATTCTACTTTTTGGTCGAAGTACTTTTGTTGGTCGAGAATCGACTTAGCGACAGGCAATAAGGCTTTACCTGTGTTGGTCAAAACAGGGATGTTTTTCTCGCGGTTAAACAGCTCTTGGTTGATGGCAATTTCTAGGTTGGCGATCGATTGGCTGACACCAGACTGAGCGCGTTTCAGCTTGCGTGCTGCAGCAGAAAAAGAGCCACTTTCACACACGGTGACGAATACTTTTAGTTGCTCAAAACTGTACATGTTACTTCTCGCTCAATAGCAAATGGGATGATAATGCTCAGGCTATCACTAATCGTGATGGCTGTTAACTTTCTCTTATTATTTCCGATGACATAATCCGAGCTAATCCAACACAGACTAGATTATTTAGAGGAATGTATGAGTACGTTAGAAAGAGTGTTCCACTCAGTGTTATTCGAAGTTTTGGCCGTCACACTTTCAATTATGGGCTTGGCGATATTTACCGATCATGATGTGAATGCCTTATCAGGAACCATGATAGTTGTTGCGACCATCGCCATGATTTGGAACTACTGTTTCAACCGCATTTTTGATCGCTACTTCACGGGTGAAAAATCAAAGCGTTCGCTCAAGTTACGTGTTTTTCATGTCGTGCTATTTGAGGCAGGCTTGCTGGTGGCGACGATCCCAGTGATGGCTTACTTACTTGATGTGGGGATTTGGCAGGCATTTTTAATGGATATCGGCGTGACCATTTTTATTACCATTTACGCGTTTGTGTTTAATCTGATTTATGATCACGTGAGATCGTTCTTGGTACGCAGATCTTTCGCGGTTAAATTTGGAGCGAGCTAAAAGTGGTCTTAATCCTGGCGAGGGAGAAATAACCTCGTCATTCTAAGCTCATCTCCGTCAACACTCCCTCAAAAAAGCGCAAAACGCTTTTAACCGATCCTTCGGAAAGCGTTTTGCTTTTTAGTGATGCAACGTTATCGGCTTCCCGAGTAGCCCACTTATTGTTTGCTGTTCACTTGAAAACCGATAGAGCGCTTAGGCTTTTTCGGTTTTCTGCGTGTCATCCAATGCAAAGTAGATTTTAGAAACAATCACTTCGGCAACCAGAATGGTAAATACCACTGCAAAGAAGGCGACGACACCGTTCCAAGGCCCCGTGAAATCCACTTTGTCACCAAATAGAATGTTGATGGCTTCTAGCATCACGAATTTTGAACCGACGAGAATCACATAGCTCGACAGGCCTCTGTAGATCTTAGGGGCAGTGCCGGGTTTCGACTTGAAGTAATCCGCGAGCTTATGTTCTAAGCCGATGGATAACTTGAGCAACAGCTGTAGCAAAATCGCAGCAGCAAATGAGATGGTGAAAGACTCGATATTGACGAAATCCCAATATTCATCAAAAAAATTGAGAACGGTTAAATCAACGAGTACGGCGAGTGTGTAACCGACAAAGAGCCGTTGGGGCGTATTAAATCCATATACTTTTTCTATATTGCTCATCTACATCTTCCTGAGTAAAGGGTTATAAAAAACTTAGGAGATAAACTTATAACTTTCAAACGCTTATTATTTTATATGCGAAACAGCTCTTAAAGTGGGTGTGGCGCATTATGGTAAGTATCTCTGTCGAGATTGATCCAAGATGGTACTTCGACTTAAAGAGGAGTAAGTATGATTATTTATTTTAGGGTACAAGACGTAGAGGAGCTTTGGGGCGCGATAGATCTAGCGACACTCTTACAAATGGAACTGAGAGGGAGGCCAGATTGTACTTAGTCCAAAATTACATTTAGTCCAAAATTGAACGTTGGTAAATCTTCGGCGTAAGACCAGACACACACTTAAACGCCCGAGAAAAGTGAGAGATGTTGGTGTAACCGAGTTGGCTAGAGATATAGGTCAGCGTATGACCTTCTTCTATCAGCTCGCAAGCCACAGAAAACATTAGGTTTTCTTTGATCTTTCGATAGGTCGTATTTTCATTTTTGAGTTTGCGTTGGAACGTTCGCACTGAAAAGTTGAGCAGTTCAGCCGCTTCTTCAAGTGAGAGATCTTGTTCTTTCATGTAGGGCTTGAGTAGCTCATAAACGCTATCGGTAAAGCTAGTGTGCCACTCAATAAGCGTCGGTTTAGCACTGAGTTCTTTAGAGGTTAGGCGAATTGGGAGTTGTAAGATTTCTTCAGGAATCAGCACAGCCGTCGACGGCTGTTCAACAAACAGTTGGCAGCTACTTGGCACCAGTGTTTTGACGACATCGATGTCATGTCCTTGTAGACGCACCTTATTAGGTAACCATGGCGATTGGGATAAAATGGTTATTAATTCAATGATATATGTAATCGCAAAAGCTTCTCCCCATTGAAACATAGGGGAATTGTCTTCCGGGGCGGTTCGACAAAACCAGCTCTGACCGTGTTCTTGAATAAACTCGACCTTGCTCCCTGGGGAGTCGTAGGCAAAGATTGAATTGATCTGTTTTAGTGCATCACCAATGGTTTCGAATTCGGTAAATTGATGCAAGACATTTGGGATGATTCGACGTCGAAATGCGAGTCCAAGAATATCGGTGAACCGAGATACGCCGAGTTGTGCAGATGTAAGATAAATCAAACGCTTAATGGATTCCGATGGCACAAAATCACTTTCTGATTCGATAAGGTCGGGTGGTAAACCGGAATCTTTAAGCAACAGATGTAAATCAAGACCATAGTCAGAAAATACCTGAACCAGAATTTTAGCGTAGTTCGTTTGAATTACCGGGACTTGGTAGTGACTAGAGGTCATTGGAATACAATCCTGTATATATTGTTGCATTATTAGACGTGCATATCATTTGCAACGTTTTGTTTACTAAATCTAACCCTATTTACTTGAGTTTTCCATCGCTGGGTTTATTTTTAAAGTATTAATTTTGTTGATGTTAGTTATCTAGAAGGGAGTCCCATGTCAGAAACCAAAGGGAATAAGCAAGAAGCCAATGAAGAAGTTGGCCAGCAAGAAAATGGAAAAGACAAAGTAAGAAAGGTCACAAACTATCTATTGTTGTTTGTTGCATTCATGTTGATCTTCAGTGTCATTTCAGACCGCATCATCCCTATAACTGATAATGCTCGTGTAAAAGGTTATATCGTTCCAATCAAGCCTGAGGTGTCGGGTAAAGTGCTCGATATACTGGTTCAACCAAACCAACTGGTTAATCAAGGTGACAAGTTAGCCATTTTAGATGAGTCTGATTACAAAATTGCAGTACAACAAGCCGAGCAAAATTTAGAGATTGCAGGCCAAAATGTCGGTGCTCAAACCGCAAGTATTGCTTCAGCGCAAGCGAAACTCACTTCAGCGATTGTTGAAAGACAAAACACCAAGCTACAAGCCAGGCGTGTTTTAGAGATGGCTGATAAAGGTGTGGTTTCTAAATCAGATGCAGATAAAGCGAGAGCCGCATTAGCAACGTCTCGAGCGGCGGTTGTCAATGCAGAAGCTGACCTGGACCGTGCTAAGAAACAAATGGGTAAAGAAGGCGAAGAAAACAGCCAAGTGAAAGCGGCGTTGTTAGCACTTGAACAGGCACAGTTGAACCTAGAGCGCACCGTGATTACAGCACCGACACAAGGTGGCGTTTCTAACTTTAGCCTTTCTGAGGGTTTTTACGCATCAGCAGGTCAACCGATCATGACTTTTGTTTCGACGGAAGATATCTGGATTGAAGCTTATTATCGTGAAAATAGCCTTGGTAACGTAACCGTCGGTGATGAAGTGGAAGTGGCATTGGATTTCGCTCCAGGACAAATCGTGAAAGGGCGAGTGAGTAGCATCGATTGGGGTGTTGATTGGGGACAAAATGATCAAGCAGGTAAGCTTGCTAAAGCTAGCCAACAAACGGGTTGGTTGCGTCAAACACAGATGCTTCCTATCACTATCGAATTTGAACGAGATGAGATGCAAGGCATGCTTCGAGTGGGCGGCCAAGCGGATGTGATTGTTTATAGCGGCGATAACTTTGTGTTCAACGCGATAGGCAAAGTATGGATTCGTCTGATTAGCGTATTGTCTTATGTCCGATAAGCCGATTCCTGACCAACAAACACAGCAACGTATCCTGCGATTTACTGTCGGGGTCACGTTGGCTGTTTTCTTGGCGGCGTGGATAAACTGGCCACTTGCGTTTGTGGCGCCAGTGTTCACTGCTAAGTTCTTAATTGATAAATCAAACCTCCATAAGGAAACGGTCTACGAATTGCTCTTGGCCGTTGTAGTGACGATGGGGTTAGGTTTATTGCTGTCGCGAGGAATTACCCATTACCCAATTCCATTGCTGATTTTGGTGGGGTTAATGATGCTGTGGGGTTACTACTTGTTTGTCGACCCTAAATGGAACCTTTTCGCCACCATATTGTTGATTGCTGTCTTGATGCTGCCTTTTATGGCGATTGATAACCCCGGAGTCTCTGTATTGTTGGCATCAGGCTTAGCGACTTCTGGTGTAGTGTCGGTGACTATTTTTGCGCTGGTTCATGTCTTCTTCCCTGAACCTAAGTCGGAGTTCTCTGGCTTTGCGTCGGTACCTTTCAATAAGACAGAGCGCTGGTATGCGGCTTTCCGTGCGATGATTATCTCTTATCCCGTTGTGTGCTTTTTCTTTATTTTTCAGATATCTGAAGCATTGTTAACCATGATGTTTATTGCGTTGTTATCGTTAATGATCACTTCAGAAAAATCAGTCAAATTAAGTGCATTTCTGGTGATCAGTAATGGCATTGGTGGCTTGCTAGCGATAGCTGCTTTTTCAATCCTTTCGATTGTTCCGAATATTATCTTCTACTCTTTATTCATAGGCTTGGTCGCTATTGTGATTGCTAAGAAAATCTACACGGTTCCCGAAAAAGCACCGATTTTCGCCACTGCATTTAGTACCTTGCTAGTACTTGTCGGTAGCACATTGATGAGCTCCGGCGATATCGATAGCAACACTTTTATTCGCATATTCCAATTATTGCTAATTGGCATATATATGATTTTGGCCTCTTTATTCCTAGAAACTCGGAATTGGAAGTTTCTACAAAATCAGCATTAATTTTGTCTAACAAGGACGTCTCATGAAGTTAACCGACGATTTTTCAAAACAGGCGATAGACGCTGCCATCAAAATTGCAGCGATTGCTATGCTCGTCTACTGGTGTTTTGCGATTTTACGCCCATTCATTCTATTGGTTATTTGGGGGGCGATCATTGCGACTGCGCTCTATCCAGTTGCTGTCGCGATTTCAAATAAGACGGGAATGTCGAAAGGAAAAGCCAGCGCATTACTGAGCTTTATCGGAGTACTGTTACTGCTCATTCCTTTAGTTGCGCTCTCTTCCGGTATTTACACCAGTGCTTCGGACCTAATGACAGGGCTACAGGACGGAACCCTGTCTCTGCCGAAACCCAAAGAGTCTTTACAAGATATTCCATTCATTGGGGAGAAGGTATATTCAACCTTAGTAGCTGCCTCCAATAATATTGAAGGCACGTTCATAAAGTATGCTGACGAACTGAAACAGTTTGCGACGAAAGCTGCTTCTGTTTTAGGCTCTCTCGGCGGTGGGTTTATTCAGTTTATTATTTCTACCATCATTGCTGGCGCATTCATGAGTAACGCCGATAAGTGCCAAACAGGGGTCACTCACTTAGTGGCTCGCCTAACCGATGGTAAAGGTGAAGAGTTGGTACAGTTATCTAAATCAACGGTACGTAGTGTCGTGCAGGGTGTGATAGGTGTTGCTGTGATTCAATCCATTATGTCAGCAATTGGTTTAGTGATTGCTGGCGTTCCTGCGGCTGCGTTTTGGGCATTAGCTGTTCTGCTCATTGCTATTATCCAACTTCCGCCGATTCTTGCTTTATTGCCTGCAATTATTTACATGTTCAGTGTTGAATCGACGCTAGCGGCGAGCCTGTTCTTAGTGTGGTGTATTTTGGTCAGTGGCAGTGACGCTATTTTGAAACCGATGCTATTGAGCCGCGGCTCTCATATCCCAATGTTGGTTATTCTACTGGGTGCGTTGGGCGGAATGGCGATGTCAGGCATCGTTGGTCTGTTTGTTGGTGCTGTGATACTGAGTTTAAGCTATGAGCTGATGATGGCATGGCTTGGACTTGAAGAGAAAAACCAAGAAGAAACTGAGAAAAAACCAGCAGAGGCAGAGGAAAAATAGATGAAGCCAGTCTCTAAAGACGACAACTTCTACTTCTTATTCTATGCACTGTTGGTGTTGTTTTTTGGTTGCGCGGTGATGCAGCAGTTTTATCCGCAAGGTCAAAAGACCATTCTGTTTTTGATCATTATTACTTTGGCTGTTTCGATAGTGGGAATACATAAAGAGCGAGCCTTGTATCGCTCTTGGTATGGTCTGCTATTGATAACCGCTACGGTGTCGGGGGTATTCTCGTTTTTGGAGGACTATAACCTTTCGATAGTGACGTTAACGGCATTGGCGGTGTTTCTGTTCTCACATATTTATTCCGCTCTCAAACAGGTAATGAAAGCAAAGACGGTGACGCCCAATCACATTATCGGCTCTATCTGTATTTACTTGTTGTTGGGGTTCGCTTGGTCGACCATCTACTTGTTGATTTTAGAAATATTCCCCAACGCCTTTAATGGGTTAGAAGAGCAAATCTGGCTAACCAATTTGTTTAATGCGATGTACTTTAGCTTTATCACGTTGACTACGGTTGGCTATGGTGACATATCACCAGCATTGCCTATTGCTCAATTCTTTGTGTTCATGGAGTCCATTATCGGCAGTTTCTATTTAGCCATCATGGTCGCGAGCTTGGTGAGCATCCGACTTGCGCAGTCTCAATCTTAAGTGCAATCTTTTTCATTTAAGTACCTGTATAAGTTAGAAGTCTGTTTTGTTGGAACAGGTGTAGTATGGATTTTAATCGATGATCAGTTTTACCATTTAACGCCATATGGATTAATAAGTAACCAAAAGATAACGTATTGAGAGAATTTAAGTACGCACCTAGATATAACCTATCAAGTTACCGAAAAAACGAGGTTATATAGTGGTATGATCGCGGGCTCAGCACTATAAGTGATAAAGAATAGGAAACAGAATGACTCACCTTACCGATCAGCAAGAAGCTGCAATGGCGACGTTTAAGGAAAACTTACACCTTCCAAATGGTGGTTTTCATAAACTGATTATCGATCTAAGTAAGGAATATCAGCTGCCTTTTCAAAAGGTGCGTGCGGTTTTAAAGAAAGCTCAAAAAGGTGTTGAACGACAGATACGAGAAGACTTTAACAGTGTTGATGACACAGTACTGAGCCAAGAGAATTGGGTGAACATTATTAAGTCGAAGCTTGTTGAGTTAGCGGAAGAAAACCAAACGGTGATGGATAAGCTGCAACAAAACCTGAAGTATCAAAAAGTGTTGTCGGCAACCGAAGGTTCAATCGCAAGTGAAGACGAACGTGACGAGTTGATTGAAGAGTTGATTCAAGCTTATGAGAAAGAGGTGTTCAAACCTTTACTGGCGATGCTGCATACAACAAAGCTGTATTGGAAGTTAATGCTGGTGGATGAGACATGTAAGATGAATGAGGAGAATCGTGAGAAATTCAGCGATTACCCTCAACACATGCAAGCTGCAGAACACTTATATACTCTTGATCAAAAGTTAAGGTCGATGCCGTTAACTTATTAGTCCATGAATGCAATGATAATGACTCATTGGTGATTCAGAGTTTGATATAAGTTGGTTTCAATAGAAGCACGATAACCTAGCTAGCGTTAGCCGCGTGTGAAATGCAAAAAGGGCTAGGTTTCTGATCTGTTTTACTTCTACTCTATTTTGTTCTGCTAGAGCGAATTGAGGGTGACATCTTTGACTTTTTTATATCTGTCGAACTAGACGGTGCTTCTTTCTGTAGCCGATGGGAAATGCTATAGGAGTGTGAAATGTCCTAGGGTGTTTCCGTTGCCTGAAACGATAGTTCCGATGCTTTCTCGTTCATTAAATTCAAAGTCGATGAGATAACTATGATGTTGTAGCTTGGGCAATATGTGGCGGTGGAGTATATCGCTATTGAGCTGTCGAATCTCGGTGACCCATGAAATCTCTTCTTTGTGTAAGTCTATTTTAATCTTGAGCATTTATTACCTTTTAGTTTATTGACTGTTTTTTCGCGTGATAGTTGGTACCAATGGGTTTGTCGTGTTGTTCTGCGTGACATAACTGTGCCTTGTGTTTATTACATTTGTATTTAAGTGATCGATCTATTCTGACTTCGCTGATAAAAGAGCGAATGACGAGAGATCGGTAGTAGGATCGAATTTAAAAGCTATTGAATGACTATCTGGGTGAAAGCTGACGCAGAGATGGTGTAACGAGGGAATCGAGAACTGTCTATGTGGAACTTGGACTTACTTTAGCATTAACAGCTCTATAGATTAGAGCCAGGTGGCGAACTATACGCCTAGTTTTTTAAATTACAACCCTATTTCTAATTAAATTTAAAAATATTTTTGAATGATTTGCCGTCGCTTGTTGATAGTTAAATGAACGAAGGACAGGGGATTGACCATAGTATCTGACTGAGGCTCGGTTTTGCACCGCTTCGTATTCTTTGTCATTGGTGGTTTTAATTGAGTTATTAACTTGGTGGTAGTTAAGCGTCTGTTATACTTGGCCTTTACATTGTAAATCACAATTCGTGACACTGAGGTTTAGCGTTGTAATTAGGGGTTTAGCGTTGTAATTACAGGGTTTTCGGGCACTTTTCCCCATCAGTTTTTTCTTCAGATTGATGATCATTTTCCTCTTCGCGCTTTTTGCTATTTTTGATTCCTAATATCTCTCCCGACTACGCAAAACATGAATACTCACTTTTACATTTCTGAATAATAAAGTTGTTGTGTCGCTAGTTTAACGCAAATATAATTGATAATAGTTCTCACTTGCGTTACAAGTTTGTTGTCAAAGCAATGACAGACTTTAAATTATCGTTATTTAGCCGTTGTGTACGCCCCATGCTCATCTATGAGTAATGTGACTTTTATTGTCATGAGTGGTGGTTTGTATCCATGGCAAAGGAAGACACATGAAGAAAACAATCAATTCAGTTCGTCAGTTATTGGGTGGGCTTGCTATCGCTCTTGCATCATCATTGATAATGACCGCTCAAGCGGAAACAATCACTATTGAACACGTAAAGGGCACGGTGCAGTTTACCGAAGTACCACAGCGCGTTGTAGTACTTGGCTTTGGTAGCTTGGATGTGCTTGATCAGATTGGTATACAGCCAGTTGGCGCGCCTCACAGCCTAATGCCTGACTATCTAGCTTCGTACAAAGATACGACGGCAAATACGGGCTCATTGAGTGAACCTGATTTTGAAGCTATCTACATGCTGAAGCCTGACATCATCATTGCCGAAAACCGTATGCTTAAGGTTTACGATCAACTAGCAAAAATAGCTCCGACCATCATGTTCTCTATTGAAGGTGACAAATACTGGGCTGATGCTCAGCAAAACTGGCGCGCGCTAGGGGAGCTCTTTGGTAAGCAAGCTAAAGTAGAAGCGCTCATTAAAGAGACTCAAGCTTCTATCACGGCGGTTAACGACAAAGTCGCGTCTGACGAAACGTCAGCAATGATGCTAATGAACAACGGCAACAACATTGCGATGTTCAATAAGGGCAGTCGCTTCTCAATCATCTTTGACGACTTTGGCTTTGTGGAGTCAAAGAGTGCGACAGTAGCTCCGATTAAAGGGAATCACGGTAATCTAATCTCGTTTGAATATATTGCTGACGCAAAACCTGAAGTGCTTTACGTACTTGACCGCGAAAAAGCGATCGGTAAGTCAGAAGGGCGCGCACAACAGCTGTTTGACAACCCACTGGTTGCGGCAACACCTGCAGCGCAGCAAGGCAACATTGTTTACCTTGATTCAAGTGCTTGGTATCTGGTAGGTGGCGGCGTAACAGCGATTCACAGAATGTTGGGTGACATTGAACGTACGATTCAATAGTTACTAGTCATCAGATTCTCGGGCTTATAAGAGTGTTCTTATAAGCCCTTTTTCACTTTTTTATACGGTCTCCCCGATCCTACCTTTAGTATTACTTCTATGTTGAAACCCATTGCAGCTGCTGTATTTCTTGTTGTGTTATGCGTTGCGTCATTAATGATTGGAGTCGCTGAGATCAGTTTTAGCGATTTTTTCAATGGCAACCAACACGCCAACTCTATTTATGTTGTTAGTCGGATCCCTCGACTGTTCGCGATTGTGCTTGCCGGTGCTGGCTTGAGTGTTGCTGGCTTGATAATGCAACAGATTGTTCAGAATAAGTTTGCTGCGCCTTCGACTATGGGCACGATTGATTGTGCCATGTTGGGGTACATCGTCGGTATTCTGGTGCTGGGTAATGCCGCTCAATGGAGCTACTTAGGCTTTATCTTTGCGTTTGCGGTGTTAGGCACCATGCTATTGGTCCGCTTTCTACAACACTTGAAGTTCAAGAATGCGGTGTTGGTACCTTTGATTGGCATCATGTATGGCAACGTTGTCTCATCTCTAACAACCTTTATCGCTTACAAATACGATTTAGTACAAACCATGTCGGCTTGGACGATGGCGAACTTTGCGAGTGTATTGCAAGGCAGCTATGAAATCCTTTACCTCGCGGTTCCTGCATGTGTGTTGGCTTATTACTTTGCTAGTCAGTTCAGTGCGGCAAGTATTGGTGAAAGCTTCGCAAAAAACATTGGCCTCAATTATCAGAAGATCGTCTTCATTGGTGTGGCATTGGTTGCTATCTGCGCCTCTTCAGTGGTGATGATCGTTGGTGTTATCCCATTTCTTGGCCTTATCGTGCCGAATATCGTGTCGTTGATGATGGGCGATAACATGAAGAAAATTCTGCCTTGGACAGCCTACTGGGGCGTGATCTTGGTATTGGCCTGCGACTTGTTAGCTCGAGTCGTTATCTTCCCTTACGAGATTCCAATCTCAATGGTAATCAGTGTCTTTGGCGGCTTGATTTTTATCTACCTGATCATGAGAGACAAGTCGAATGCGTGATTCAGTAAAAATTGCGATTCTGGCTATCGCGTCTTTGGGTATGGCGGCAGTATTTGTGGGGCAGGGACTTACGTGGGATAACTACGAGTTCTTCTTGTCTCTGCGACTACCAAAACTGCTGTCGATTGTGTTGGCGGCGGTGGCGATTTCTGCATCGTCATTGGTTTTCCAAACCATCACTAATAATCGAATTCTAACCCCATCCATCTTGGGCTTTGACAGTCTGTATATGCTGGTTCAAACGGTGCTTCTGTTTGTGTTTGGCAGTACCAGTTTCTGGGTGATTGATTCAATCGCAAACTTTTCATTGTCTGTGACTGTGATGATCTTGTTCTCGTTTGCGCTGTTCCATTTTTACTTCAAGAGCAAGCGAAACAACGTATTTACACTGTTGTTGATTGGTATTGTGTGCGGCAGCGTATTCTCAAGCTTGGCTAACTTCCTTGCGATGTTGATTGACCCGAACGAGTTTGCCGTGCTGCAAAATGTGATGTTCGCGAGCTTCAATAACGTGAAAGGTGAACTGGTTTACCTCAGCCTTATTCCACTGGGTTTGAGCTTGCTTGGCCTGTGGTTGTTGGCTCCCAAGCTTGATGTGCTTTGGCTTGGTGTTGATAACGCGACAAGCTTGGGCGTTAACACCAAGCGATTGACTCAGATTACCTTAGTGATTGTGTCAGTGATGGTCGCAGTATCGACGGCTTTGGTTGGCCCTGTGCTGTTCTTTGGTTTAATCACCGTGAGCTTAGCTCGCCAGATATTCAAATCTTATCAACATCGTGTGCTTATCATCGCGAGCAGTTTGTTAGCGGTCGTTCTATTGGTTTCAGGCCAATGGTTCATTGAAAAAGTAATGGCGTTTGAAACCACTGTGAGCGTGATCATTAACTTGGTCGGCGGTTTGTATTTTATGTTCTTGTTGTTACGCACCAGAATTCAGTAAAGGTAATAAGTAGTGATTAAATTAACAGGTTTGAGTAAGAAGTATGGCAAGACACTTGTGGTGGATGATGCCAGTGCCATGTTCCCTAAAGGGGAAGTGACTTCTATCATTGGCCCAAATGGTGCGGGTAAAAGTACTCTGCTTTCTATGGCGAGTCGCTTAACCGAAAGTGATGCGGGCGAGGTCGTTATTGGCGATAAATTACTGGCTGAATGGGATACCAAAGAGCTTGCGAAGCACCTTGCTGTGTTAAGACAATCAAACAACATCAATATGCGATTTACGATTCGTGAGTTGGTCTGTTTTGGGCGTTTTCCGCATTCTCAAGGTCGCTTGAAAGACGAAGATCATAAGATCGTCGATACAGCGCTAGAGCACCTTGGCATTACCGATATCCAAAACAGATACCTTGATGAATTGAGTGGTGGTCAGCGTCAAATGGCGTTTATCGCGATGGTTGTGGCGCAAGATACGGATTATGTGTTCTTGGATGAGCCACTAAACAACCTAGATATTAAACACTCGGTTGAAATCATGCAGACGCTACGTCGCCTAGCGCATGAGTTTAATAAGGCGGTCGTTATCGTGATTCACGACATCAACTTTGCTTCTTGTTACTCAGATAACATTGTCGCGATGAAGAGGGGCCAAGTGGTTAAGTCGGGCAAGGTCTCTGAAGTGGTTGAAAAGTCAGTGATGGAGTCGATCTACGAGATCCCATTTGAGATTCGTGAGTTCGATGGTGTTCGAATCTGTATGTATTATTCAGGTCGTTAGGTTGCTGGTTCTCTAGCCTGCTTAAATCCCTAGTTACCGAAATGAGAAGAGCTCCTACACTATGAGGAGCTCTTTTTTTCTCTATGTATAGCTGATTTTTAAGACTTGCTCAGTTTTAGCAAACTCAATGAGTTCATCAATGTACGTAGAGCTAACCGAATCAGATATACACATTACTGGATACCGATTATCAATGACCAACGCTGCTGTTAATCAGTGATCAATTCATATTCAAGTTTGGTAAGAATTGCAGGGGCGAGTGATTCTAAATCGACCGTCGTATACCCATAGAAGTTTGGCCTGATTTCACTACGTAGTTCAGTTAGAGAATCTTTTGTATTCTCTTCCATCATCAATTTGTCATTAAAATCAGCGAGTAACTTGAGTTGTTGCGCAGAGAGAGGGGATAGGTATTCGCTGTAACCACCGACAGAGCTGTATAACAGTTCATAGCGACCACCTTCTGCTTCTTCAATGTAATAATTCCCTGAACGCGCAATATTGGATATGGCAGCATGTTCTGTTGTCGAGTTAACGAAGTTGGTTTCCAAATAAGTGGCGCTGCCTGCGTGGTAGTTCACATCAGCGACAAACCCCGGTTTAGGGAAAATGAGAAAAGCATCTATTGTGTCGTTGGATGTTATTGCAGAAAGAATAAACTTACTGTCTTTGTAGTATTTTATCTGTACCTCACCATTCGACATCTTGGTATAAACCGGAGAGCCAAATGTCTCTTCTAAAATGCCACTGGAAGCACGAATATAGACTTTAGAAAGGCGCTCGTTAGATGGAGCATCTGAAAAGTTAGAAATTAAGAGGTCCCAACCTTTGCTTCCCATATCAATAGCATCGTTGAACTGACCACCTGCGATGATCAGCGCAATGATGGCAAGGATAGAGTTTGGTGTCTTCTCTCTCATTATTTCAAGAAAATCTTTTTGATCTTCATTGGGAGCTTGTTGAGTTAAAGACATGTCTTCTTCTGGTGCTGTTTTATCAACAGATGAAGGTAGAGCTTGTTCTGACATGATAAAACCTTATTCAGCAACAACTTGAGGTGCTCGTGCAACCACACGGGTACATAAATATTCTTCGACATCTTTTTCTACAGAAACGCTTTCTGTTACCCAGGTAAACTTCATTAACTGGTTGGTTAGTTGTTTTGTGGTCGATTTAGCGGTTACGGTTGTAGTCACAACATTGTCTTTACGATCGGCTGTTACAATCTTCTTTTTCTCCGAGGTTCGATTTGTATCGAGCTCTTTTTGCACCATGGCTTCGAGAGACGCAGCTAGCGATGCTCTCGCCTCCATTGAAGCGATGTCCATATCAAGCGTCATGTCCCCCATACTTTCAACACAAGCAACGCCTGCGATTAAGCCTTCAGGCAAATCAAATTGTGGGTTCATGCGCCAACTAGGAAATTCGGAGTTAGCGGCTGCTTGAAATGACAATGTAGTAATTGCAGCGATAATTAGAGTCTTTTTCATGTTTTATCCTTAAATCATATTCTTTTCGTAATTAACTTCTGCTTTACTTACTTTTTTCAAGTAGTTACGAGTTTCCGCAGCAGAATGCTTTCGTTGGATAGTTTGGAATACTTGTTGTGGTTCAAGCTGGTTAATATTCTTGATTGCAACTGAGCGTTTGCCACCGAAAATATGATAGATTGGCCCCATGCCTCCGTTGTAAGCCGCTGTTATGCAGTACTTTAAGCTCTCTTCATTGGTAACGCCTTTGAAGTAGCGAGAGCGCAGTAAGTGCAAATAAGCGGTACCGACCTCAATGTTTTTTTCGGGGTCGAATAAGTATTCTTTATTCAGTAACTGTTGTTCGCCAAATAGGAAGTTTGTCGCATCTAATCCTGCGGAACTTGGGACAATTTGCATCAGGCCAAAGGCAGGAACATGTGAGGTTGCTGTAGGATCGAAAGCGCTTTCTGTTTTGATGATAGACAGTATAAATTCAGGCTCAAGTTTGTATTTTTCTGCGTAAACTTCAACGGTATCAAAAAAGCGTTGTTCTTTACGATTAAGCCAACTTGGCGGAAAAGAAATAACGGCTTTGAGAACGGTATTGCCTTTACTGTCTTTGGCTTTGGTCACGGCCACAGTTTCAAGAGCCTTGTCTAACTCTTGAGTCTGAACCTTTGGTGTTTCGGAAACGGGTAAGAATGTCTTGTCACTGAGTTTCTCAACATTTGTTGCTTCAATCAGTTCAGAGGTATAAGCATCGGCTTGTTGGGCTTCGCCTATGGTCAGCTGAGACGTGCGCACGATCTCTTCTTTGAGTTCTTCTATTGAGGTTGTTTCACCTGCAATAGTGGTGACTTGAATCGTATTTTTCTCGAAGTTAACTTCACGCTTTATTTGTAGAGAGGGGCTGTAGCTGACCCACTTAAATTGGTCGCTAAAGGTAGGATTATCCCAAGACTCTGAAACTTTGGTTTTAAACTTATTAAACTCTTGTTGAGCTTGCGCCACATATTGATCGAATTCGCAGTTCTTTTGCACTTTGTAAAGATCAAATTGGGCTTCACTGCAGAGTTTGTATTTTTCAAACTCATCTTTAGCTTCAAAAGGTTGATTGACAAAATGTTCGACGCTAGGGCAACTTTGTTCGGTAATTGAAAGTTCACACGCTTGCTGAAGTGTATCAGAAGATGCCCATCCACTAGAGAGCAGTATTGCTAAAGGGGATAGCTGGCAAATTATTTTCTTCATATCTGTTCCTTGACCGAGGGATTAACCATTCTCTATCGAGAGTCGTTCCATGACAAAATCACAGTGCTCGAAATAGTTCAGGATCAATCCAAACCCTGGGGTGTCTGTTGATAAACGCGATTCATCCAATCGCTCAAATCGAGAGGTGTCAATTTTTGTAGGGCAGAGCAATGCTATGTTGGTATCGTAGGTCTCTTGTCCATTGTTTAGCAGTGCTTCGATGCCGTCATACTTGTTTCTATCTGGAAACTCGATAGAGTCGCCATCTGTGACTTGATGGTTTTCAACTAACACGCCTGTACTGCCATCTTCATAAACTTGAAACAAAGAGAGATAACCCGCTTGGTTTGAGTTGAGTTGAATAAAGTGATCCGCACCAGCAGTTTTGGACACTGAGTTAAGTGAGTACAATCACTAATG
>NZ_JBGONU010000053.1:0-29005 GCF_041439295.1 Vibrio sp. 1F253
AGAGAAGCTGCTTAGTAAACAAGCGAATGATGACAACTACCTTGAAAAACGCCGTGAGGCTGAACTAACTAACAAATCAACGATCAATTCTAATGCCGATGAGGACACATTTTTCCCAAAAACCTCTATGGCTTACCAAAATGAAGTCAAAGCATCTCGTATTACACCAGGGATGGGGCAAGGCTTTTTACCACCCTTAAAAAAATCTGGGTACATGCAAGCAACAGCACAACAAAATGCGCCGACTCAAACTGCAAACATTGCCCCTGAAAATATGTATTGGCCTCCTTATAATTTTATTGAGGGGGAATACATCAATACGAAGGTACTACCTGATGACGCGCTAAGGACGCAATTACAAAATAGTCACACTGAAGTTATGCTTTTAACTTTAGAAGAGGCGTTTAGAGTCCTACAAAGTTGGGGCTGGATGGATACTAAAGATACTTGGAAGTCCATGACAACCTCAACTGGCAGTCAAGTTATGATTAATTACGGAGTAAATGGAAAAGATGTTGTGACCACTTCAATGGTCATCGCACAATTTAATATTCATGGTCTAAAAGCTACGAAATTAGGATTAAAGGCTACTTTTGGCATGAAGATGTCAATGTATTTTAACAAAATCGGCACAGAGATGATTAGCCTGTCTGGTTACTCAGGTTTAAGGAGGATACTGACCGGGACAACTTACAGATTAGACAACCCCAAAATAGTACAGCTAGGAATTGGAAAGTACGGCCTCGCCAATTCAATAAAATCAGGAACCATCTTAACGTTTTATGTCGCTGCTGGCTTCAGAGTTCTTGACTATATACTCAATGATGAAGTCTATTTAACTACCCTGATTGGTTCACTGGCTACTGACATTGTCAAAATTGCCTTAGCTGCCGCTGTATCAGGCATGGTTGGAGCCGCTTCTTTAGCTTTTGTTTCATTCGTTGCCTTCAATCTAGCAGTTGTTGTTGGGGCTGGCCTCGCTACATCGTATGTTCTGAATGAAATTGATGAACATTACGGTATAACTCCAAAAGTCATTGAATTGCTAGAAAAAGCACAACAAGAAGCTGTTGAAAAAGCACTTCAATTAAAGGAGGATACATACGATAACGTTGTTGATTTGGCAGCGATGTTAGTATCTGGGGTGCTCGAAACGGGCAAAGAAGTAATAGAAACTGAAATTAAAACGTTCGTCAAAAACTCACTAAATGAGCTTTTACCAAGAGAATTATGAACATTAGAAGTACGATAAACAAACTCAAAAGAGTCTCAAAGTTTATTCCTGCAGTTTTTATTGGATTAACTTTGTCATTTGTAAGCCTAGCCTTTGGAATCAATAATATCATTTCACTGAATGAAGATATTGGTGATGTCGCTGTATACTCTCGATTTGATCTTGCCCTAATTCCTATAGGGTTAATAATGCTTGTATTTTTTATAGTGGGAACATATTTCATATTTACCGAAACACGCTGGGAAGATAGGTATGGTGGAGCCTTACCTCTTTCAGCAATAGCATTAGCCGGGATTGCTTTAGTTTTAACATTCATGACCCCTTCGATTTACGAGTCAAAGTATGAAGAGGCAGGCCTCAAAGCATGCTCTGGTATTCCAACGTCTTACCTTCCTTTTTTTGGTAAGAAATTTGCCGTTGAACCATCACTTTGCAGAAAATAACGATACGTATTGAGCTGTCTAACAACCACACAAAAAAAGAGCCGCTAAAAAGCGGCTCTTGATTTTCAAACTATTTGTTGAAACAACCATAAATTGATATCAACGATTTCTTTTACTTCAATAGCTTACTCAAAAAGCAAGCATAAGCTGATATCAATTAAAACAACCATATGTTGATATTTTTGTGAATTGAATATTTGAAGGAAAGCACGACTGTAAGAAAGTTACTTTCATTTTAGTTTGGTATTCGCAAGACATAACTCATAACCAGTTCACAAGACACGTTTTACGTCGGTCACTGTGAAAGCGATCAAATCGTAACTATAGCTGCTCCATTAAGCGGATAACTGCTTTAAGGTGCTAGATAAGCTTTCACCCACAGAGAATACAGACCTGATAGTCTCTATCATCTGGTTGACCTGCTCTAATTTATAGAATGAGCCATACATGTACTTTCCTTCACTACTAACCCACAACTGCAACTGAATGGCTTCGTTCTTATTCGATACAACTTTTATTGATAACCTGGAGACATTACAGTCAATATCTTTCTTGTACTCACCATCGAAATCTACATTAGCTAACGCTAGCATCTTTTGTCTCGCATCAACCAGAGAGTTGAGAAAAGTAACTACATCTCTAGGATAAAGCGTTGATAGCCCATCTAAGTGCCTTGCATCTGGACCAGGCTTGAATACGTTTAAATACCAAGAATAGTAGAGTCCATTTGCTGGTTCTCTATGTTGATCACTTTCTACGACTTCATTGTTACTGTTTAGCTCATATATTTTTTTGGCTGTTCTAGAAGGTTCAGCAACAACCGTGATTGTCACATTTCTATAGCCAGTCTTCGGCCAAACAAGGTTTTTGGCTAGTGTTTCACTCATTTTTTCCTCACCGTTAAGAACCAAATAATTAATAGTAATTCAACTAGAGCCTCTATGCTTTGAGTCGCTCTTTACCCAATCTAGTGAGTACCTCTTTAAGTGTAACCTCGTAGTCTTCAAGGTAAGATAGCAGCTGCGCTCTCCCCAAAATTTCAACACCACACGTGGTCGCTATTTCGTGAGTTCTTTTAGCTAACGATGGTGAGTTGGTTACGAAAATCAAACGTTCGAAAGTACTTCTCATCGCTGATTCATAAATTGGTTTCGCAGAATGTATCTCCTGTATCCCTTTATAACCATCATATTGGCGTTGCGTAAACTTAGCCTGAAGCAAAATATTGCCACTATTATTAAGTAACACACCGTCAGCACCATGGTCAGCGCCATTATTCGTCAACCACGCACTTTCGCTATCCGTAATTTTTGCCAGCAATACTACACATAACGCTTCAAACTGCTGCCAACTTAACTTATCAAGCTCAGTTGCTGTAATACGTTTATCTATCAAGTCACCAGAAACCGCTCCTCCAACACCTGCTGGTTGTGGAACAACATCTTCCGGTGTGACAACAGCATCCTTCAGCAAAGTTTTTTGAGTAAGGAGCCTATGTAGATTTACATCAAATGATTCAAATTCAGGGTGATGTAACAGCGGAATGTAAATATGAACCTCTTTTTCCTGTCCGATACGATAAACCCTATCCGTAGCTTGAGCTTCTTTAGCTGGGTTCCAGTGCCGCTCTAAATGAACCACATGATTCGCACCGACTACAGTTAAACCGACACCAGCCGCAACTGGCGACATTACAATTAAATTAAAGCCTTCTTTAGCCTCAAATTCTGCAATCATAGATTTTCTAGTTGGGACAGATTTACGCTTTGCTACGGCTTTCGCATCACCATTAATCACTGAGAGCGGACCTAGGTTATAGATCTGCCCCAAAGTCACGCTTAAGAAGCTTTGCAATCGTTTGTTAACCGCAAAAATAATGCACTTCTCATGTTTACTTCGTACTCGGTCTAAAGTCCCAAGCAAAGAAACTAGTTTTCCTGATTCTCCGTATAAAACCTTAGCTGATTTTGCATTTTTTGGAATATCAAGGCGGCCTCCATCACTTAATCGAGGATGTAGCGAGCTATCTCTTAGCCTCATCAACGTGGTAAGTGCGTGGCTCTCTTCATTCTCGAGTTGATTACTAATAGTCCCTTCGTAAACATCTCTCTGGTAGCTAACCATTGTCGACTTAAGCTCTTCTAAATACTTCCAGTTTTCAAACTCTCCGCCAGCATACATATGTTTTAGAGGCAACCCTTTAAGGTTGTCCTCTTTAATGCGCCTCAACATCAATGCCCCAACTGCTATACGAAGTTCTCTTCCAAGCCTAGCTCTCGTTTCTTCAACTTCATCACCAGCAGCTTTAAGAATTGGTGAGATATACCGAGCACGAAATTCTTGATAGCTACCCAGATGGCCAGGGCAAGCTGTATCCATTAAACACCAAAAATCGGCTAAGCTGTTTTCTACAGGCGTACCCGTAGTCACTAGTTTGAAATCAGCTTTTAGGCCCTTAGCTGCACGAGTTTGAAGTGCATTTGGGTTTTTAATGTTCTGGGCTTCATCGAAAACCACGACCCCCCAATCAATCAAACACATCGAGAACTGGTAATCGCGCAAGGTTTGATAAGTAGTGATAACCAATCGCTCTGGTAGATCTAAACGGCCTGGACCAAAGTGTTTCCCGACTTTCAAAGAATACTTGGGTTCTAAACTATCATCAGATGCACTTTGGCTTCGAATCTCCACACCACCCATTCGATAGTCATTTAGCTCTGCTGCTGATTGCAAAATAACCACATCTTTGAATGGCGAGGGTTTAAAGGTTTTATCTACCTCATCCTTCCAGTTTTCCAATAAACTCAAAGGGGCAACTATCAGCGCAGGTTTCTTCGTTTCACCACTAATTTGTTGTCGTTGATAAATATGTTCGATTGCAGAGAGGGCCATAAAAGTTTTACCCAGCCCCATATCATCAGCTAGCAAGGCTCCACTAATTTTCGAGTCTGATGAGCTTTTTTGTTCAACGCCTAAAATCCAACGAACACCAATATCCTGATGTGGAAAAGGGGTCCGCTTGTGATTTTCCCAATTTAACTCACCATCCCATGAAATATCAGAAATCAGTTGTTCAATTTTAGGAGAATTTTCAGACAGCTCTTCATCATTTAAGTCAATATCAACAACATGTATTTCTGATCTTTCTGATTCAGTCTCGGTATCTTCTACCTCCACCTCACTAGAAAGGTTTGTATCAGGGTTGGATATCTTGTGACCTATTTCTTTTAGAACCTTCTCAACAGCAACAGGGTCACTGATATCGTATGATTTTCCTTCATAATCAAAAACCGTTGCTCCGGTTTGCTGAGCATCTTCAATCTTCTTAGCCACGTTATCAAGAGTAGCTCTATCACGAACGCTATCTGCAAGCTTAGATATCGAGTTAACCACATCAGATGAAGAGGAGGATCCAAACCAATCAATACCTGACTCGTCCGTCTCTCCAAAATAGGCGTGTTTAAAGACTGTCGCACCATGAACCCTGATGGAAAAACCTAAATCAAGATCGACTAAGCTCGCATCAATATATGCAGTAGGGTTCTCCAAGAACGCTTTAACTTGTTTTTGAGGTATGACTCTATTGCTAATAACTTCTTTTACAGCCATGAGCTTTTCTTCAGAAAACAAGACTATTTCATCACCCACTTTCAGAGTAACGGTGTTGTCGCTTTGCAACTGTCCCAGAACCTTTTGAATCGACTCATGGCTCGCGCTTTGCCCCATGTTTGGCGTCAATATCAGCTCGCCTTGAGAATTCAGTTCTGCTTCTACTGTGATTTTATTTGGTGCCAGTATTCTTAGCTTTTCAAAGTGCTTTAGATTCAACTTACAACCACTCTTTTGAGCCTCTTGTAAAGAGTGTAGGTAAAGTAAGTTATCGTATTCAGATCGAGCAGACTTTCCATGAGCTTTATGTGCATTAAAGACCATAAGCTGCTCGGGCGTTAACAGGTACTGCTCATTTTGACTAAACCGAATGAAAGGTCCATCCACAGTGTAATTAAGCGTTGTTCGACCCTGGCTGGTTGTTACCGAAAGGTCAATTTTAAAGGTAGGTGTACTAGCTTTGCCTTGAATATCAGCATCAATAGTTCCTTGCCAAACCGGAGGCAAACTAAACAAATCCCTCAACTCAGAATCGAGCCTTACCGCTGTCTCAGGCGGCATAATAAAGCCATCTGGGAATGAGCTTATATCACCCTGCTCTTCAAGCATTTTAAGTGCAACATATTGTGCCGTTATCCACTCATCAGCTTTACCAGCTTTAATTTTCTCTAAGGTTTTCTTGGAAGTAGTAAAATCAAGGCTACCATCACAGATTAACTCAAATTGAGAGGACTTATCTAAACCAGAAAAAAACTTGCTGATTAAAGAGGTTAACTCCATTCTCGCACCCCATAACGCTGTTTAAAATCAATATAATCTTCATTTGAAAGCACATCTTTGGGCGTCAATTTAATACCTAACCCTCTAAGTGCTGTAAGTGCTTTTCGTTGCCATGAGTAGCCAATTGGTGAATGCGTTATTTTTGCTACCGCTCCCGATGATAATCGTGTCATCTGATTATTAATCCCACTGGTTAGCTGAGAATACGTTGGCCTAACAATGTCATAGTTAAATACGCATACTGACGAATCTAAGTGCTTATACAGCCACAAGTAACAACTGTGGCTTCCCTCTACCATGTGCGCCCCATTCATTTGCACATAAATTATGGATTTATCTCCATCTTTAACAGTCGAGAAATTTGGCAAGTGCTTAGGGTCATAATTTCTCTTCAAATACCTAGCAGCATCCTGACTCAAATAAAGCCGGGTATTTGAAATAACCCCCGCATCGAACATCCCCTCTAAGAAATTTTTCCTAGATGGGTACATTCTCTGTAGCTCGTAATTAGCTGAAGAGTAGGAATAATCTTCCAGAGCTTCCAGAAACAACTTCAAATCCAGTTTTGATAGCCACCCGCGAACAGCTTGAATCAAATTTGGCTCTATACCCTTCCACCATCTTATGTATCTTGGGTTTGAGCTTGGTACTCGTGGGTCACCACCAATCGCTAAGATCACATTCATCCAAGGCTCACTAATATGAGAACCTATTGAACGACTAATCAAAATTCTAAGAATTTGATGCCCTAGCAAACTGTCAGAATCATACCGAGAATCAAAAACAGCCGCTTTTTGAACCTCCTCTAGGAGAGGGTGATCTTGGCCCAATGGTATCGTGTTCAACTGCTCAATATAGTAAATACCTTTGGCAGAAGTTAAATAGCGACCATTAGCGTAACGTTCCAGCTTCATATCTGAAATTAAATGATCAAAGTCGATATTCTTTTGAATAGCTCTTTCCGCAAGCCACTTGGGGCCATTGGTTGACAATATATTTTCATCAAACTGCTCATCATTGCCTCGCAGCCTTTTAGCTTCTAACAACCAGTCTGCCGTAGCTTCCAAGTCTGCCAGTCGGTCATACTCTGATAAGAAATGTTGATAAAAAGACTCTATAACTAATGAGCTTGGCTTTTTTACAATTTCTGTAATTTTATTAAGCAATCGACGCGTAAAGCTGACATTTTTCTTCGCATCCGTATGTAACGAGAGGGCTAAGGCGCGAACGTGTACGGAACTATCCAAAACGTCTTCGACTCTTTTCTTAGAGGCAAGCGCGTTACATACTTCTCCATATGCAGTTCGGAATTTATTGTTCTCAATACCAGCACTCTTGGACAACACCTCTAACTGCGTCGATAGATGCGCAAAATCCTTGATGGCTTGACCAAAGGGGTTAACTGGCAAACTAACTTTGAGCTTTTTTATATTTAAACTCACTGCCCAACAATCCTCTCGAGTTCAGCAATAGATGGCTTCTTAACTGTAAATCGAATATCAATACGCCTATTCTGACTCTTTTCTTGCTGATTAGACTCTTGTAGATTGGCTCGTCTTGTAGCCGCATAACCACTAACCGAAAATAGCTTTGCATGATATGCGTTTTCTAAGTCACCAAGTTTAGGCGTTAAGCTCAATTCATTTTGCCAGACATTCCAGACAGATATTGCTCGATCAGTAGATAGCCCCCAGTTCCCTTTTCCTCTGTAATGGATACCATCGCTATCGGTATGTCCCTCAATAAAAACGGTATCGAGAAATTGAAAACGGTCTTTCTTCTGAATTGCAGAATGAAGAACAACACCTATGTCCTTAACCGCCTGTTGTATGGTTGCATCTTTCGGAATTGATGATTTTCCCGATGCAAAAGTTAGTGTGCTTTCGGGGATCCGGATTACCGTATCATTATCAGCAATTTTAACAATTACGTTTCTTTTAGCCAGTTCGTCTCGAACATCATAAATTATGTTCTTTCTTGCTAACTCAGCTTGCTTAAGCTCTTCAATACCAGCTTCGACATCATTAGTTTTTTGAGTCAATTCAATAATCAGAGCAACAGCTGCAAGTATAAAGATAACGAGCAGAGCAGACATTAGATCAGAAAATGAAACCCAGTAGGGATTTTCTTCATCTACTGAGTTTTGTGTATGCGAACGAATCCCTCTACGCATGTCGGCTCACTTTATCTTGAATTTCATCGACAACACTAGAGATAGCTCTAACTGCTGTATTCATGCTCTCTGCATACTGTGTACTACTGTTAGCCCAAACTTTGAGGTGCTCGGCGGTTTGTCCGTTGGCCTGCTCTGCATAATCTTCAAGCAGTTGAGCCATTTGCTCCGTTAACTCTTTTACATTGCGCTTCATTTCTGAAGTGAGTTCGTTAAGGTTACCTTTTTGTTCTGCAAGGAACTCATTCTGGTTCGTGCGAAGCGTACTAAACGACTGTTCTGCACTATTCAGCATATTATTTATCTGATCTGCAATCGCGCTAAACTTGCTTGTATCTTCCAGCAATTGCTCTCTTAGCGATTGAATTTTCACAGCGCCTAGCTGGTTTTGTTCCGCTAAATCCTTTGTGCTGTTGACTGCTTCAGTAACTGCACCAGATAGTTTGTTGCCCGCCTCTTTAATGTTTGAACCGAACACATTCATGCTATCAGCCGCAGCTCGTAACTCATTCGCAGACAGCTGCATACTCTCAGTAGCTCGAGCAGATGCAGAAACAGATGAATCAATGCTGTTTTGTAATTGTTTACCTTGCTCAATAATATTATTAGATGTGGTTTGTTGCGATTCAGTCGCCGCTTTCACTTGAGCTAGAAGCTCATGCGTCCCATCTTTCATCGCCTGCGTTTGATTCACAAATATATCATTACGCTCTTTTTCCATCTGACTTGCCATCCCATCACGTTCGGAGAACGTTTGGGTAAGTTGGCCAACTTGATTCTGAACAAAATCGGTCAGCACTTGGCTTTGTGCAGACACATTTTCTATTAGATCTTTAATCGTGCTTTGCATTGAGGAAGCCAATTTCTGCTCACGCTCAGAAGCAGCTGACTCTCTTTTAGTAAGCTGTTCACCTAATTCGGAGACTTGTTTTTCTACGAACTCTGTTAGAACACGCTTCTGCTCATTACCCTGAGTAACTAACTCAGAAACTTGAACTGAAATAGTTGAGATCAGTTCTTTCTCTCTTTCTGAAGATGCGTTTTGCTGAACTTCCAATTTATTGACGAAAGAAGCCATCGAAGTACTCATTGATTCTAGCGTCTTATGTACGTTTTGAGATGCGGAGTCCATAGCAACACGCTGCTGCTCACCTTGTTGACCAAAACCATCCATGAAAGATTGAAGAACGCTTTCAAGCGCTTTTTGGTTGCCGTCTGACGTCTCATCAACAAGCTTATTGATAGCCGGGGCCATGATTTTTTCCAGACTGCTCTCGAGGCCTTGTTGAATACCCTGCGTTGCTTGAACTAATGACTCCTGCATTTTCTCGCCAATTTTCTCAGCAAGCCCTTGTAGACTTTCTCGAGATTGCAGGCTGTTATTGGCAATAGATTGCAACTGATACTCAGCACTTAATCGAGGAAACATTCTGTCTATACGGTTTTGCAAACACTTAATTTTCTTTCTAATTACTTGCTCAAGTATTTTCTCAAAAAAGTTGAATGCAACACTGAGTAGAACACCCCAGACCGATGTCATAAATGCGATTTTTGCACCATTAATCACTCCAGCAACGCCGTTTTTCATTTCATTTACATCAACGTTGCCCGCAATGTTTAGATCTGAAAGTCCTAGCTGCAAACCGACAAAAGTACCTATAACACCCAGAGCCGTTAAAAACCCAGGCACCGCGGCAATCATTCGGTTTTCAGTGCTACCACCAGCTAAGCTTGAGCTATTAAAAAAATAGTCGGCATCAAATGTGTTATGCAATCGAACCACATCGTCAGCACCCTTTACTTCGAGTAATGTTTCGTCAAACTCGAGCCATAAATGACCTACAGAATCTTTCTTTTGTTCAGCTCTAGAAATCAAATCGTTTCGAACATCTGACGGCGTCGACTTCTCCGCATCATCCAAAGACTTGTTAAGCCAGACTACTCGTCGTATTGCTCGAACAAACGCAACTACTGAGCAAATTAAGAAAAATAGAGCGACGCCCCATAAAATAACCACAAACAACGCACTCAATTGATCAGGAGTTTGAGGTGGGATTATATTTAGACTGCTCAAGTCTGGCCATAAACTGGAAAGATTAAGGCTATTAGTCATTCAAATTATTTCCAAGATTAGTTATTTAATAAATATATTATTTAGCATTGGAACTTTACATCCCAACCATACGCTGCATGCTTTGCGTCCAAGACGCTTTAAAAGCGGGGTCTTGTGCAAACAGCTTGTAGAGTTCTAACTCGTCTTTACGACGTTGAAGCATAATTTCTTTCAACATCTTCTCAAATGCTAGCTCTCGCGTATGAGGGTCTGTGTTGTTTTGGTATTTAGCTTCGAAGTCTGGGTGATTCCGGATACTCTCAGCAATGTTCACAAACTTAACGCGCTGCTCTTCTGGGGTTGCACTCCAGCCTTGGAACCAACGTTCGTTAAAGATTTGGATGATCTCATCTAACGGGTCTTTTTCGCTTTCAGGACCATGAGCTCCGCGAGGGTTCGGGTTTTGAGGATCTAACTCAGTTTCAGAGTCATCTAGCTCTATGGAGTGGTTAAGCTTAACCCTTTGTAATCCATAAGAGCTCAAATCAACTGAATCCAGCAGTGAATCGAGTGCTTCTTTATCTGGGTCTTCGACGGAAAGTTTTGGAATCAAAAACTTCAAAAACCAGAACAGTTTTTCCCACTGAACGACCTCATAAGGCATGATAGATGCCATCTGGCCGTAAATTTTTACAAACTGCTTAGCTTTCACTTTGAAATCGATTTTAAATTCGTTCTCTAGTTCTAACTCGTGGTTAAAACGAGCTGCTGCGATATCAATGACTGGGCTCAGGTCCTGAGCATCTCTTCCTTCAAAGAAGCGCTTGTTGAACTCCTCAACTTCAAACCACTCATAAACACCTGTGTCGTCCATATCATCTTTTAGCTCATGAAGAACATTGACATCTGTTGCTTCAGAAAGCGTTGTCGATGTATAGAAAGGGTCGAATGCGGTTTTGATATCATCCACTGAGTTGAAGAAATCCAATACAAATAGATCTTCCGTTTTCTTACCGTACTTTGGTGCCGAGCGGTTCAAGCGAGACAGTGCTTGCACACACAGTACACTCGCCAGTTTTTTATCCACATACATGGCACAAAGCTTCGGTTGGTCAAAGCCCGTCAAATACTTATTCGCCACGACCAATAAACGGAAAGCATCTTGATCTACATGCTTAGGGATTGGGGAGTCCGACTCCTTACGCTTGTAGTTCACATCAAAGTAATCTTTGGTATCACCTTCTGGGAACCCATTCAGGCCAGCTTCGGTGTATTCAATACCATCAATTTCTTTGGTGCCAGAGAAGGCAATGGCAACTTTAAATGGGTTATCCATCTTATCGAGTTGTCGTGTTAACGCTCGATAGTAACGGATAGCTGACTCAATATTTTGAGTCACCACCATGCCTTTGCCTTTACCTTTTAGCTTCTTACCGTTAATCACATGTTTGATAAAATGTTCAAGCATGATCTCGGCTTTAGTATCTATGGTTTCTTGGCTTGCCTCTACATACGCTCGCAAACGCTTCTGCGCTTTTTTACTATCGAACTCAGGGTTATCTTGGATTGATTTTTCAATCTCGTAATAACTCTTATAAGTCGTATAGTTGGCAATAACATCAAGGATGAACCCTTCTTCGATCGCTTGTTTCATCGAATACAAATGGAAAGGAGCGTAAGTTCCGTCCGCTTGTCGCTGACCAAACTTTTCTAGAGTGGTGTTTTTAGGCGTTGCGGTGAACGCAAAATAAGAGGCATTTCCACGCATCTTACGAGAGCGCATTGCTTGTAGGATTTTGTCCTGAGCATCTTCTAGCTCTTCCACTTCCCTCTTACCCATTGCACGGTTCATGTTGTCATGAGCTGAGCCTGACTGAGAGCTGTGGGCCTCATCAATAATGACGGCAAAGCGCTTATCACTTAAATCTGCAATACCATCAATAATGAACGGAAACTTCTGAATGGTGGTAATGATAATTTTCTTGCCATTCTCTAATGCAGACTTTAGCTCAGACGATTTGAACGCTGGTGCAACAATGTTCTTCACTTCGGAGAACTCTTTAATATTGTCGCGTAGCTGCTTATCAAGCAATCGGCGGTCGGTAACGACGATAACCGAATCGAATAGAGGCACTTCTTTCCCTCTACTTCCTGGTAGGTCTTCGCTAATAGGATAAGTTTCGATGAGCTGATACGCAGCCCATGTAATTGAGTTAGATTTACCTGAACCCGCTGAGTGCTGTATCAAATACGTTTGCCCAACACCATTAACTGAGCAGTGATCAACCAAGCGACGCACGACATCCATTTGGTGGTATCGGGGGAAGAACAAAGTTCGTTTGTCCAACTGCTTTTTGCTGCTGCCATCAAGGCGAACAAAGTGCTGAATGATATTAGCAATACTTTCTTTACGGAATACCTCTTGCCACAAGTAAGCCGTCTTGTGGCCATATGGGTTAGTCGGGTTTCCTTTACCTAGATTGAAGCCTTTATTGAACGGTAAGAAGAATGTCTTTTTACCTGCCAGTTTGGTCGTCATATAGACTTCATCGGTATCAACCGCCATATGCACCAAACAACGTGCGAAGTTCAGCAGAGGTTGATTCGCGTCTCTATCATCTCGGTACTGTTTCTGACCATGATAAGCCGCATTTTGTCCCGTCCAATGGTTTTTGAGCTCAAGAGTAATCAGAGGAATACCATTGATGAAAAGCACCATGTCAATTTCTTCCAATGGATTTGCATTGGAATAACATACTTGGCGAGTCACACTAAATAAGTTGGCTGAGAAATCGTGTTTTACCTTCTCAGAGCTACTTGCAAGTGGTGCTGGATACATTAACGTTAGAAACGCATCATCAACGTCTAGCCCTTTTTTCAACAGCCGTAGAACACCATGACGTTTGATCATACGATCGAAACGCTCAAGTATTTTTCTCTGCCAATCATGAGGACTGGTGCGCTTTAACTTTTCTAACTCACTCGCTTGAGTATCTTCAAGGAACTGCCAAAACAAACGGGTATCTAAAGCGTACTGTTTATCAAAGTCACTTGGAGAGCCAATAAGATAAAGATCATTATTGTAATTAAGAGGCGCTTCACCCAGCGCTAACTCTTCTTTACAAATACCTGCTAAACCTTTTTCAATTGCGGCCTCTAGTGCCTGTTCATTTGTTTTACTAACCATAAATACCACGTTGTTTGGTTTGATGACTCAAAGTTTTTATTGATGTTTATAGTGCTGAGCAAATACTGCCATCATGTCTTCTAGATGGTTATCTATCTGCTGTTTGCCCCATAGCCCCTGCCCTTTTACAGCAAACATTTCTCTTAATTTGAGTGCGTCGAAATGGGACTTCCTATCAAAATCAATACGCTTTTTGTCAACGTCTTGATTGCTGTAAGAAGAGTTTTCACCGGGACTAAGTAATACTAAATTACCAAATGAGTTTAAAGTTTCATATGCTAACTCAATCTTATATTCATCATTTTGAGGATGAACATGTTCTACTGAGTTTTTGGATGTAATTCGGTACTTTTTGAACTTATTCAATTCTTCAGAAGACAGTGAAGATTCTGAAGCCTTCATTTGCTTCCAAATCAAATATTCAAGCTTCTGAAACCAGTAGTGCTCGAAACTCGTCCCTAACGACTGTTCAAAGTATGTCGATTGTGATTGCCAACTCTGGTAGTTAGGCTCCAAGCCCTCAGCCAGAGCAAAGCTGGCCTCTTTCTGAGTATCAATTGATAGCGACATTTTGTTGTCGATGTTTTCAAGCAGCACCAACGCCTCAGAGTCTTGCTTGATACTCGAACGGATCAAGCCTGAAATAAACGGCGTTAACCAATACTGGGCGCTGCGCTCACCGGTAAAGTTGCGAACACTTTGCAGAAGCACACTATCCGTCAGCTCTCTCTGCGTTCGGTTGATGTAGTAAGTGTCATTCGACTTGCTTCGAGATTGATACGTTAAGCCTAGCTGCGCATCTGTGGCATCATCACGTTCAACCCATTTCACAACCCAACGGTCAAACTGGTAGCGAACCTGCCATAATGTTTCGATAAATTGCTTTACCGATTGCTCATCACCATTGATAAGTGGCTCAAATATCTCCAGCAATCGATCGCTATACAGACGTGGCTCAATATCATTATGATCATTAAGCGCTAAGTAGACTCGGTAAGCGTGAATCAATAACAGCGGGAACTTGATGATTGGGCGACAGTAAACTGTTTCAACGTCCAGATCGTAAGTTTCAAACTTGTCTTGCTTGGTATTATCAGGAATTGAGCTTGCTTTAACCTGTGATGCTAACTCAGCAATCGACAAGCCAGACAACGCCTCTGACGTTTCATCTTTTGCAGCGAAGCGTTCAGCATCAAAAGACGCCAAATGTTCGGGTTCAATATGGTACCAATCCGCATTAGGAAATACTTTGCGTACATTGCGTTCAAAATAGTTTTCCAGATGCTCACACGCCACCCACATTGCATCATACTGTGCTTTGTCAGTATGAATACGTTTGAACAGCTTCGCCTTTAAAATGTCGGCTTGTTCTAACTGAATGCCAGCGGTATTCATGGTGGCGAACAATCGGTTTAAGTCCATTGGTGTTGGGACAATGTTGTTCACCCATTGAACTTGGCGGTAAAGGTAATCCCCCATGGCTTCGGCGCTCACCACATCGTCTGACTTGAGCTTCTCTACCTCTTTGGTCAAAACATCTAACGCCACGCCCATCTGTTTAAGATAAGCATTGTCGGCGATCGTTTCCTTAGACGGCACTTGATAGTTCTTAAGCCCTGCAAGGCCACCCAAAAGTTGCTGAACTTGCTCGCGAATTGAAAACTGAAGACGAGGCTTATCTTCCCCGGCATTTGATGTATAAACAGCAAGCCCTGCAAGATCAGATTTAATGCCTGCGTATTTAAAGGCAATGGTCATGAGCATTAGCGTTGTCGTGCGCTGCTGCCCATCGATCAGCTCATAAATCCGCTCTCCATCTTGTTCAATGCGAGACGACAGGATGGTGCCGATAAAGTAGTTTGGCTCTTTTAATCGACACGCTTCTTTAATATCTCTAAACAGCAGCAAGACATCATCATCAGACCAGACATAAGGACGCTGATAGCTAGGAATAGAAAACTGGTAGTTATCGGTATAGATTTTCTCAAGCGTCAGAAGCTCAGTTTGCACTGATAAATGATCACCCATGTTTTGCTCCTAACACAGAGATGTGTTGGCTAAATGCAGGGCCAAATTTATTGGCATAATCTTGCTTGTCTATATCAAGGCCAAAGTATTGAGATACTTTTTCGACGAAACGTTTTTTAACGCTGTTTTTATCAAAGCCATTCTTGTCTACCGAAAGCTCAAAACCATCTAACTGTGCAAAACACTGCTCTGGGGTATAACTCATCGCAATCCAATCCAACACTGGGGTTTCTTTTACGAATGCAGGAACCGATTTCTCTTTTACTGCTTTTTGGTTCTCTACTCGGCGAGAATAAACAACACGAAATAGTTTTTTCGCTGCTACGTCTAGGCTTTGCTGCCCATGCTGACTGATGTAAAGCAGCAGGCAAGCGTCATAAAGCTGTTTAAGATAGCCGCAGCCATCGAGTTTACACACCAGCTTTTGATAGAACTCGTAAAAGCCTGCAAGCTCACCTTGCGTTGAGTTTTTCAGCAAATAGGTTTGGCGCAGTTGCTCAAAATATTGCAAATAGTGAATGGTATTGGCGCCACTATTTAACGGCTGACGCAACTCATAACCAACTTGAGGCTGTGCCAAACTCTCACCACCGTTAGGCATATAAGTACGAGCAATTCGACCAAAGGCAATATCGTCGCCTTTGCCTGTTTGCTCTGCCAGTTCGGTGACAATGCTATTACGCACTTGCTGAGTTTGGTTGTGCAGCGGGTAGTCTCGGAAGTACAGATATTGCCAATAGCGACCACGCAGTAAAATATCTACCACGGGGGTTAAATCCCCAAGCGCTTCCCAACGGGTAGCAAAGATGTTTACCGCAGATTTGTCTTTTTCATCAACCGCTCGAAGATGATGCGCTTTGATGATATCTGGCCCTGCTAAACGCACCCCGCCCGTATTTTGGGTTTCAAAAAAGCGGTAGGCTTCATCTTCGCTGTCTGTTACCACCAAGGTGATGTTGATTTGCGCAAAATCGATATCAGCCAAAGAGGCATCATGCTTATACAGCCAACCAAGATTGTGTTTGATTTGCTGTTGGCTCTCTGGGGATTCGAAAACTAACTTAAGGTCAGTGTGTTTTTTTGCTAAGTGAGAAATCAACGCCATTGTAGTCATGCGTTGCTGACCATCGATGATATTCAGCTTGTCACCGTGTTGATGCAAAATGACACTGCCCAAATAAAATGGGCAATGCTCCGCTTCAGGCTTACCAGTTAGCTCTTGCTGATGAAGCTTAAAGTCATTCAATAGACGAGTGATTTGCTCCTCATTCCAGCGATATGGGCGCTGATATTCAGGGATGGCAAGCATCCCGTGAACGTCTTTTTCAACCTTACCGTCAGAAGCTAAAATCGGCACACCAGAAAACAGCGTATCCAGTGTGCAACTAGCAACAACAACCGCCATTTATACCAGCTCCGTTACTTTGATTTTTCCTGTAACGGCGCTGTTGATGAGAGTGGTTTTGTATTCTTTTAGTTTACTTATCTGTTCATTTAGATGCTTGATACCCGCATCTAACTTTGCTGATTCTTTTTCAATAAAAGACACTATATCTTCCTGCTCTTTTATAGGAGGAAACACCATAAACAACGGAGCTAAGTTACTGTAACGAATACGCACGGCACGTTGACGAACTGCATTGCAAATAACCTGAATATACTTAGCAAGAGCCATTTCTCTTAGTAAGTAGGCAAAATAATACTGTGATACGTTAACACTATTGATAGGGTCACATATCACGTATTCAGGCGTACATTTTCCATCAGAGTCTGAAACACCAATAGCGCCTTCAAAAGCATCCATTGAGTTAAGAACCAGTTGCCCTTTTCTGATGCCCTGATAACCACCTTCCAAGATTGCTTCAGTGTACCCACCTACACGGCGGTTCGAGCGTAAAGTGACCTGCCCATCCCTGTAAGAAGTAACAACACCATCTCCTTTGCGTACTGGTAGTCGACTCTGAGTGAATAGGTTCTTAAATCTTACAATCCCCCAATGTTTGGGAATTTCTCCTATCCAATCCACACCAGAATCTTGCATCGGCACATTGGTCTCCAAGCCTTGAGTAACAGCCTGCTGAATAATAACGTGTTTACGTTCTCTCAGCCTTTCGATTTGCTGTTGTTTAATATGGATAGCTTCATTTAATTGAGAGACTTTTTTATCAAGATAACTAACGATTCGAATCTGCTCTTTTTCAGGTGGCACTACAACAATAAAGTTATTTATTGAAGACACAGAAACTCCGCCGATTAGTCCTGACATCGACAATTTAAACTGTCTTTGGAAAGGTTCCGAGAAAAGCGAATAATATAAGTATTTATTGAGTACCTTTTCACTAGCAATACAAGCTAACTTATTCACAAAGCAAACATCTTGCGCCGTAAACGCAATTTTTTTTCCTGCGCTCCCGCCCTCAATACAAAGTAAAGTTGATTGCTCAGGAGCCACCTTAAAATGTCGCCTATCGAATGGGATTCGAACCCCATTTTCGTAATCAATTCGAGACGTTTGTACATCAATGTCTTTTGACGCTATATACGCCCTTCCAGATAGCTCTGTTGAAACGTAAGTATCTTTTAAAGTTGGCGATATACTGTCACCAGTAAAAATACTGGCCAAATATTTTAACTTTGAAGTCTGCCAAGTTTGGGGGACCTCATCTAACCATTCAATACCAGACTCTTTATAAGACTCATACTTGGGCATCTGCTTAATCATAGTATCGATCATTCTCTTACCCTTGAACCTTAGCCACAGAGACACCCAGAATGTCAGCAATCAAACCTTCCGCTTTTTGTTCAAGCGCAATAATGTCTTTAGCGACCTCATCCATTGAACGAAGTGGCTTATGGCGGTAGAAGTATTTGTTAAAGCTGATTTCGTAACCAATCTTGACTGATTCAAGATTTATCCAAGCTTCATCAACATGAGGCTTTACTTCATCAAGGAAGTATTGATAAATGCTCTGCTCAAGCGGCACGGATTCACTATCACGCAGATCTGAGCTTAACTCATAAGTCACGAACTCATTGTGATTGCCCGTTGGGTAGTAACCAAAATCAGGTAAGTCTTGCAGTTCACATTCGTAGTTTTCTAACAAGTCATCTAACTTGTCTTGCTTAAGCTTAGCGACTTTCTTGATTACTTTTTCTGCATTTTCGTCATACCAGCTGACAGCATCCAAAATGGCTTTCTTTTCTGGTGCTGAAAGCTTAAGGCCGAGTGATTTAAGCTCTGTATCTACCAACTGTTTGAATTGGTTAAAGTCATTATAAACTTCATCACCAATCTTACTGTGTAACTGATTGGCCGCATTAACCAGTGCGCGTTGTTTGATCCAGTTTTTCGTATCCAGCAATTTGGTTTTTGCTGCTTTGTTTAGGCTGATATCGTTTTCTTCACACCACTTGGTGATCTCTTTTTCAATGCCTTTAACAAACCCAGCGTCATACACTTGCTCGCCATATTCGGCGTACAAGTACTCCATCACTTCACGCAGTGATTTTTCAAAACGTAGCGGTTCAATTAGGTCTGCGCGGAATTGGGCACTACGGCGATCTGGGCGCTCAATATTTACTTTGTAGTAACCAAAATCTTGGTTCTTGAACACTTGTGCAGCAATACCAACCGAATCACCTTTCTCACCGATAGCACGTTCAACAGTTCGGTTATCTAAATAGGTCGAGACAATTTCCGCAATGTGCTCTGGCGAGAATTCACAGTTTTTGTTACCTAAGTTCTTACGCAACTTACGGAACAGTAAGCTAGCATCAATCAGCTGTACCTTACCTTGGCGACTCTCAGGTTTATTGTTATTAAGCAGCCAGATATAGGTGGTAATACCCGTATTGTAGAACAGGTTGTTTGGTAACTGAACAATCGCATCCAGCATGTCATTTTCAATGATGTAACGACGGATATTGCTTTCACCACTACCTGCGTCACCGGTAAACAAACTTGAACCATTATGAACCGATGCAATACGAGCCCCTAACGGGCTGACTTGCGGCGACTTCATTTTGGTAACCATTTCCATCAGGAACAGTAACTGGCCGTCACTTGAACGAGGGATCGCATCTTGTTCTGATTCAACACCCCAGTAATCTTTTAACTTCACTTTAAAGCGACAATCAACGACATCTTTACCGTCTTTAATGTGCTTTTGCTCACTAGCCCAACTCTTACCGTAAGGCGGGTTAGAAAGCATGAAGTCGAAACGCTCTGATGAGAATTCATCGGTAGAAAGAGTTGAACCAACACGGATGTTTTCTGGGTTGTTACCTTTGATCATCATGTCTGACTTACAAATGGCGTAAGTCTCATCGTTGATCTCTTTACCGTAAAGGTAGATATCACGGTTCGATGCCGGGTACTTCTCTTCAACAAAGTTCTGTGTTTCTGTCAGCATACCGCCACTACCACAAGCAGGGTCATACACTGTGATTGAAAGTGGCAAATTGTCTTTGATTGGATCGAAAACAAGGTGAGTCATCAGTTCGATAACTTCACGTGGGGTAAAGTGCTCACCCGCCTCTTCGTTATTCTCTTCGTTGAATTTACGGATCAATTCTTCAAATACATAACCCATACCAAGGTTGCTAAGCGCTGGTAGTTTTTTTCCCTCAGGGTCTTCTTTAACCTCTGGCGTTAAATTGATGTATGGAGAGACGAATTTCTCTACCACATCTAGCAAAACGTCTTTACCCGCCATGTTGCGTATCTGAGCTTTCAGGTTAAAACACTCAACAATCTCTTTTACGTTATCGCTAAAGCCGTTGAGGTAATCTTCGAAGTTAGCGAGCAGAATCTGTTGGTTATTGGTCGCGGTACTGAACAACGTTTGTAGAGTCCACTTAGAAGTGTTGTAGAACACATAACCTGATGCTGCACATAATGGCGCATCATCAAGCTCAGTTTCATTCATCTCTTCTGTTTGGAATTTAACTTCTTCCAATACTGCTTCTTTTGATGGTTCTAAAAGCGTATCCAGACGGCGTAACACCACCATAGGCAAGATAACGTCACGGTATTTACCACGAACATAGACATCACGAAGACAGTCGTCGGCAATCGACCAAATAAAGGAAACGAGTTTATTATGTACTGAGTGGTCCATTTGGGATCCTATTTCTTTGTTACCCACACGTAACCGTGTGGACGGCATTAATCTTATTGGTTGAAACCAGGTAAAAGCTGGGTGCTTTCTATGCCTGATAACACATCTGTATTCTTTAAGTGCAGCTGATATTGCGAAGCGTTCAGGGAGCCCTCTTTCGAGCAGTCTACATTCCACTGTGTCAGTAGGTATCCCACCAGAGCAGAGCGAACTTCAATATTCAACTTCCCTTGAGTCATTTCATAATCAAGTTCAATAGCCTTTGGATGCTTGATTTGAGGGTGAACACCAATCTCTAGGCGAAGAACTGTATTCCAAGCATTGTCGTAACTTGCAGATTCACCGGGTTTTGGTGGTGTTGCTGAGCTCTCTATTTTTGTAAATCGACTACAAACAAAATCACGAAAACTGTTCGTCTTTCGATCAAAAGCTCGAACATGCCAACGATGACCATTGTTTATGATGGCGTGAGGGACAATGGTTCGATTGCCAGCACCAGAGGAAAGTGAATGGTAGCGACATTGGATGGCCTGGTTATTATGAATTGCACGCATCAAGGCTGCGACAATGTTTTGCTTCGGTTGCGTCAATCGAACAGCATCAAAGCACACTTGAGATTTGTCACCTTCAAGAGAGGCTCCATGCCCTTGCATCAGTTGATTCAATGCTTGTTCAGCATCATGAGCAAACAAAGGTGTGAAGCTATCAGTGCGCACGTACTGCTTGGTTTGGTGTACTAGCTCTGCATTATCAGGAGCCAACTCCCTGTAAAGGGTGAGATCTCTAGAACAAGAAGCTAACCCCGTTTGGAATTGTTGGACTAGGTCTGCTCTAGCCACAACCCCATAGTATTCGAGGCAAAAATCGATGAATGCTAATCGTTCCCGCTGCGAGTGATTTAATTTGTCTATTGATTCGTGCGTCATAATAATAAAGATGGCATGTTGATAGAAAGATTCTATACCATAAACTTGCACAAGTAATCATTTTGATACTATCTTTTTGATATAGAGCAATAGACATTACTCAACAAGGATAGATAGCCTCTGTGTTTTTGCAAAGACCTAAACCGTACAGCGATGAAAGCCTCGAGAGCTTCTTTATCCGTGTGGCCAACAACAATGGATATGGTGATGTCCATCGTTTCCTAGAAGCTACCAAACGCTTCCTACAAGACATTGACCATCACGGCTATCAAACCTTTCCAACTGATATCGAAAAGATTAACCCCTGCTCGGCCAAAAATAGCTCTGGTGCCCGAACTGCCTCACTCCTGAAACTCGCTCAATTAACGTTTAACGAACCTACCGAGTTACTTGGATTAGCAATTAACAGAACAAACTTAAAATATTCTCCATCAACTAGTGCCGTGATCCGTGGCTCAGAAGTTTTTCCTCGCAGTTTACTCCGGACAAAGTCCATACCCTGCTGCCCATTATGCTTACAAGAAAATGGTTACGCTTCTTACCTTTGGCATTTTGAGGGTTACGATCACTGCCATATCCATGATGTACCTTTACTCAACAGCTGTCGCTGTGGCGCTGAGCACGACTATCGAGTGTCTGGTTTAAGTGGAATGTGCGGTGGCTGCAAAAAAACTATCAGTACGAAAAGTTCAGAGAATAGCCATAAAGCAACATCCACTGTTTCAAGTTGGCTCGCTGGTAATGGGTCAAAAGATCTGCCAAATCTTCCCAAAAGCTACCGATGGGGGTTGATACATTGGTGGAGCCACATAAACGATAATAAATTCGAGCACCTGTCGTTCGTCCAATTTTTCTCGAACTGGCCAAGCTCGATCCACTCTATGATTGATAGTGAAATTGAATTCAATCTAGAACACGCAATTGTTGGAAAGAAGGAATTACGGGTTAAGGACCTTTTGGGGCGCATCTTTTTTAGTTCTATTCGACTACCAGAGCGTAACCTCCAGCACAACATCATCCTAGGGGAGCTTCTACGACATGTAGAGGCACATTTATGGGATAACGGTGGTTTGATCGCTAACCTTCGTATGAACGCTCTAGAAGCTACTGTGTTCCTTAATTGCAGTTTGGATGAGATAGCCTCAATGGTTGAACAACGCATCTTAAAGCCAAATCGTAAAACTAAACCAAATACACCTCTGGAGGTTAACGATTACCTATTTCATCTCGGTGATATCTTTTGCCTATGGTTAGCCGAATTTCAAACTGATGACTATAACCGCTCTTTCTATGTATCGAGGTGGTAAATGGAAAGTTTGAAAGAGTTACTACAATCAAGGCCAGATGATTTGAGCAAGGAATTAAAGCGAGCATTCCGGCCTCTTACTCCACATATCAAAATCGATGGAAAGGAGCTAGACGCTCTCACCGTTTTGGTTAACTTAACGGATAAAACCGCAGACCAAAAAGACCTACTGGATAGGGTTAAATGCAAGCAAAAGCTTAGAGATGAAAAATGGTGGGCTCACTGTCTAAAAACGGTTGAATATAGACAAAGCCACAACCTAAAATTTCCAGACATACGCTCTGAAGGTGTTATTCGTGCGACTCCTTTGGGGCAGCTACCCGAATTTTTACTCTCATCTTCTAAATTTGAACCACACCACTGGGCTTACAGCCATGATTCGAGTGATGTTAACAAAAGCGCCTTATTAACCAATGAATTTAGTTGGAATTGTGTGATTTCATGCCTTGGGGATTTACTTAAAGATGTAGAACACCCGCTGTGGCAAAAACTCAATACGCTTGGCTGCTACCAGAAAACACGTAAGGCTATCGCTAAAAAATTGGCTCAGATTTCTCAAACAACGATTAACGTCAGTCTCGCTCCAAATTACTTAACTCAACTATCTTTGCCTGATAACGACAGTTCTTATATTTCACTCTCGCCAGTGGCTTCTCAATCGATGCAAAGTCACTGTTATCAAGCGCTAGAAACTGAGTATCGCTATACAGCATTAACCCGTTACAGCCGCGGTACTAACATGGGAGTATTACCTATGACATGTGGTGGTGCTTTGAAGATGTTGAAAGCTGTCCCTAACTTTTCCCTTACACCTCATTATCAGATAAACATTGGAAAATCTTGGTTGACCTCAAGTCATATTCAATCGTTAAAACAGTACCAAACGCATACTCAATATTTAATGCCAAAAAACAAGCGAGTGGCTTACCGCAGAACAGTCAAAAACGAGATACAAGAGATGGTTAAGGCTTGGTTGCTCATACAGGACAGGACCATGGATGTGAATACTCTTGTCCAACATCTAAACCATGATCTATCCCGCATCAAATTAGCTAAGTGTTTTGCTTACGAACCGATTATCACCAAACTCCTACTTGGGCTTATAAAGCGTGAACTCAACGAACATAGGTCCGATTCAACTAACGTTGGCGGCAGTGAAAAAAAGGATTCATTCTTTGCTATTCCAAATATAAGAGTTTGTGGAGCAAGCGCGTTGAGTTCACCTATCACGGTCGGGCTTCCATCACTCACTGCTTTCTTGGGGTTTACTCACGCGTTTGAACGTAACTTAAATGAGTATTTTCCTACGCTCACAATTGATTCGTTTGCCATCTGTATTCATCAGTTGCATGTTGAAAAGCGCGGTTTAACAAAAGAGTACGTACAAAAGGTAAACCACACCATATCGCCCCCAGCAACACACGATGACTGGCAGTGTGATTTGCTCTTTAGTTTAGTGATTAGGTTTAATCGTAGCTTGAACGTCGATGAAAATACTATTGTTCGAGCTCTGCCGAAACGGTTTGCCAGAGGTTCCGCTAAAATAACCATTGCAGATTTCAAATACATCCGGTCATTTTCAACGTTAGAAAAGACGATTCAATCCTTTCCTCAGAAAACCGGCAAATGGCTATCGATGCATACTGAACCTATCGAAAACGTGAGTGATATTTTATCGGAAGTTAAAGATAACCGAAAATTAGCCCCAAGCTGTGTTGGGTATCATTTTCTTGAAGAGCCGACCGACAAACCTAACTCTCTTCGAGGTTATAAACATGCTTTTTCTGAGTGCATCATTGGTCTGATTGAGCCAATCACTTTTGATCAAAACACCGACATAAATACTATTTTGTGGCATCACAGGTGCTATCAAAACTACCTTTCTGTGCAGCCAAGGAGTACCTATCATGGAACTACCGACTAACCTAGCCTATGAACGCTCTATTGATCCTTCTGATGTGTGCTTTCTAGTTGTGTGGCCAGATGGGCGAAAGACCCCCTTAACCTACACTTCTCGTACTGTACTAGGACAAATGGAAACCGCAGCCTTAGCTTATGAGCCGTCGGGGCGGACCAAAGAGAGTGCAACCGCTGAAAAACTGGCTCAAGGTAACCCACATCAAGTCGATTTTTGTCATGCTCCTTTCGGTGCGAGCCACATTGAATGCTACTTTTCGGTCTCTTTTTCTTCTGAGCTACGCAAACCTTACAAGTGTAATTCGTCTACGGTTAAACACACACTAATGCAGCTAATCAAAGCGTATGAAGAAAATATTGGTTGGAATGAATTGGTTTCTCGATATCTAGTCAATATATGTAATGGATCATGGCTGTGGAAAAATACTAAAAAAGCCTATTGCTGGGATATAGAGTTAACCCCTTGGCCCTGGGCGGGAGGTGCTGTCAAATTTCAAAACATAAGGGCTAACTACCTTGAAAGAAGTGACTTTGAGAACCATAAAGATTGGGAAGCTATTGCTCAAATGACCAAAAATGCTTTTTCTCACTCTAATGGTTTGGCCATATTTGAAGTAAAAGCCACCTTGCGGCTACCAACCAATAAACAGATTTTCCCGAGCCAAGCATTCACCGAAAATGAAAGTAACAACGCTAATAAATCTAAGAAACAAAGCAAGGGACGAATTTTTCAAAGCACAACGGTTGACGGTGAACGGAGCCCAATATTGGGTATTTATAAAACTGGTGCCGCCATTGCGACCATAGACGACTGGTACCCCGATGCAACTGAGGCACTACGTGTCGGTCGGTTTGGGGTTCATAAAGAAGATGTCACTTGCTACCGTCACCCTTCTACACAAAAAGATTTCTTTTCTATCCTTCAGCAAACAGAGTCTTATATTGAAGCACTCACGTCTTCAGATAAACCAAATCAAGAGACCATAAACGACCTGCACTTTTTGGTCGCAAACATCATCAAGGGTGGAATGTTCCAACATAAGGGGGATTAAGTATGAAGTGGTACTACAAAACTGTCACTTTTCTGCCAGCGCGTTGTAACAATGAATCATTAGCCGCTAAATGTCTTCAGATTCTTCATGGCTTTAACTATGAATATGAAACAAGAAATATAGGCGTTTCATTTCCTCTTTGGAGTGACGATACCATCGGAAATAAAATTTCTTTTGTGAGCACAAATAAAATCGAACTCGATTTGCTACTCAAACAGCACTACTTCACCCAAATGAAAGATCTGCACTATTTTGATATATCCAATACAAAGGTTGTCCCTGACGGCTGCGAGTATGTTTCATTTAAGCGTTGCCAGTCGATAGACAAAGCAACACCTGCTGGACAAGCTAGAAAAGCGAAAAGATTAAAAAAACGTGCGGAAGAAAGAGGTGAAGAGTTTGACTTATCCTCGTTCAAACAACAAGAGGTTGTTGCACTCCACCACTACCACTCGCTTGAGGAAGACAGTAAAAGTCGTGCCGGTAGTTTTCGACTCAATATAAGAATGTTCAAAGAAACTCGCTTAGACGGAGATGCACTATTTAGCAGCTATGGTCTTGCTAATACTAAAAACACGTTTCAACCCGTACCGATTATTTAACCCTTTATTACAGCAAGAACATAAGGTATTGAAAGAACATTATTTTTATCTAGCATCTAAAAATAGGGACAAAATACCTTTTATGAATTAACTATCTGATAAAACCGTACTATTCTTTATTTAGCTACAGTGTACTGCCGAATAGGTAGCTGATAATAAACTGATGTCAGTAAATTTCAACTGTACCAAGAGAACTGCCGAATAGGTAGGAGACCATTCAATATCAATGCTATTGCTTCAAATCTCAAACCACTACTCTGTGGTTTGCTTTACAAATAAATGAGGACTATAATCCTCAAACTTACTGTAAAGTAGTTGATAACAAACGGACCACTTTCATTCGCGTTCAATAACAGTTAACTGCTGAATAAGTAGATATTTTAGGGCGACGCTGATTTTAAGGTAATAGCTCTCTCACATCACACTCAAGCACTTGTGCTAACTGGTAAGCTTTTTCGAGTGTGATGTTTACTTCCCCACGCTCAATCCTGCCAATATAACTTCGATCGATATCAGCTAAGAGAGCCAATCTGTCTTGAGAAATAGATTTATCTCTACGCATCCCACGTAGATTAGCACCAAACCGTTTTGCTAAGTCTTTCATTTAAAACGACTCTAAAAAACAAAACTATCGCCTCTTGATGCATTTATTGCCACGGATTATAATCCGCAATTTACTCTTTAACTGGTTAACTCAATGCGTAAGCAACACCGAATAGATAACAATATTTACCAATATATATCCCAACCTGAAGTCACTGATTTTACAGTCGTTGGAGTGAGAGATTGGGTACTCGAATGCTCTAGCATGTATGGTAATAAAAATAACGCACGTTTATTCGTTGCTAGACAATTGGATGCATTGGAAAAAGCAGGTTTGATCGTATGCAAAGGAGCAGGCAGAAAGAAGGCATTCTTTAGATCTGAACGTTTCTTTGAAGCAAAGTTTAAATCTATAGCTAAACAAAAAAGAAACAAGAAGATAAACGAATCACCTTTTCCACAGCAAACGTCTATTTTCATAGAACTACAAAATGAAAAAGCTAGCATTGAGGCTGAACTAGCCATCACATTAGCTGAAGTTGACGAATACAAAGTTCTTATGGCTCGCTCAAGTGATCTTAACAAACTACTAAAAAAATCATATTTAGAAGCTACTCAAAAGGCAGCCGCTCTAATGGCTAAGCTCAATGTTTGGACTCGCACAATGAAGTTAATTCGACTTGATGAGTCAACCCTATGTTGAGAGTGTGGCAAAAAGAGTGTATCGCACTAGCACTCACTCATTATCAAAATGAGAAGCGTCATTTTTTAGTACAAGCGACTCCAGGCGCAGGCAAAACCATAATGGCCGCAAATTTAGCAAAACAGATGTTCGACAAAGAGCTGATTGACTTTGTTATTTGTTTTTCCCCTTCAAGAATTGTATCAAACAGTATATCTGATTGCTTCTCGTCAATACTAGGAACGGCTTTTGACGGAAGATTAGGGACACAGGGCTGCTCAATGACCTATCAATCTCTTAGGCATATTGATGCCCAGTTTTGGTCAACGCTATCGAAGTATCGAGTTCTATGTATCTTTGATGAAATACATCACTGTGCAGGAGATAAAGAAACTAACACCAATTCCTGGGGACACCATATACTCAATGACGTACAGAAAGGATCAACCTACACTCTTGCTCTTACAGGGACACCTTGGCGTTCAAACTTAACGCCAGTAGTACTCTCTTCATATACAGCTCCTGAGGGGAAGATTGCTTGTGACTATCAGTATTCATTAGCTCAAGCAGTCAAAGATGGCGTGTGCCGAAGACCAACCATTGTTCTTATAGATTGCGAACACTCAACGATTAAAGCTAACAACCATATTGATTCATTTAATTCACTGCATGAGTTGATCACTGATGGAGGTATCAATTATTCAACAATATTACATAATGAATTAGCATTAATTCACATCTTAAAAAGGGCTATATCTCGCTTAGAACTAATCCGCACTGAGTCACCTTCTGCCGGAGGCTTAATTGTCGCATCTACGATTAACCATGCAAAAAAAATAGCATCACTACTTGAAGACACATTCAATCAAACGACCTGTACGGTGACGTACAAAGAAGATGGCTCGCATGCACGTATTGAGCACTTCAAATCGTGCGATACTGAATGGATTGTTAGTGTAGGCATGGTCAGTGAAGGAACCGACATTCCTAGGCTCCAGGTTTGCTGTCATCTTAGCAACATAAAAACTGAACTCTATTTTAGACAAATCTTAGGCCGAATATTGCGCTCAACTTCAAGCCTAAATCAAGAAGCGTGGTTCTATACTTTTGCAGAACCTAAACTCATTGACTTTGCTGAAGAAATTGAGAAAGACATCCCCAATAGTTGCCTGGTTCTTAGAGAGGAATCAGAGATATTAGACACACACCTATATTCGAGTGACTTAGGTTTAGAAGTGGAAATCGCCGTTCAAAAAGACCATCAAATATCAATAAGTTTTGAAGACGATATAAGCTGCGTATTTCGGTGATTGCGATCGCTCGTTTCGGTTTATTCCGATCACCTGATCC
>NZ_JBGONU010000054.1:0-28021 GCF_041439295.1 Vibrio sp. 1F253
TTTATCGCCCAAACTGGTTAAATTTTAACAGTGACAACTATCCTGCCAGAGGGGGGTACCCTACAATGAAAAGTAATTTACAAAGTGCTCATTAGTAAAATAGAATAAAAAGACTAATATTATACTGGTGTTAAAAATGCGTTATCGTTGGGCCTCATTCTGTCATAAAAATCCAATTATCGGACGAATCGTTCATGTCTTTGTTATGTTGGTAGCGGTAGCTTCTATCGTACTTCCATTGATGTCAAAAGACGCAACAACGATCTTAGTTTCATTGTGTGTTGCACTAGTATGTTTCGTGTTGTTTGTCTTCTTTGCACTGGCCGACAAAATGCGTTCAGGAATGCACTAATCAACTCAATATCCGCCAAGCATTCTCTTTTCTAAACTTCATTATAAAATGCATGCGGCCAAATACGGAAAAGCCCAAAGTTATTAACTTTGGGCTTTTCTTCTAACTGCTGTGGTTAATTACGACCGAGTGATACGGCAACCGAGTTTTACAGCGTTATATGCAGAATTAGAAAATCAATCAGGCATCACAACAATACCCATGGTTTCAAGCAACTGCTCTTGTTGCCAAGCGACAATCTTAATCCCTGTCGTATCCACTTTGCGAGGGTCTAACCCTTCTAATTCCGCATGACACAAGTTAGCCCCCTGCATACTGAATTGCCCCCATACATCTTCGGAGAACACGCCTCGGCTGAGATCAGACTCTTTCAGTGACGCACCGCCAAGGTAAGTCCCTATCCAACGGTTTTCAAACAGCTCACACTTTTCCAAGCAGGCCTGCTCCAAGTTGGCGTATGACAGGTTACAGCCCGTAATATACGCAGAGCAAAAGTACATCCTATTGCTTACTTGATTGGCAAAGTTAGCACGAGTAAAATTCGCTCCTTTTAAATCGCATTCACGCAGCTCAATCCCATAGCAATTCGCATTACTAAAGTTCGCCATCGCCAACTGGCAATTCTGGAAACTTGCGTCTCGTAAATCGGCAATATCAAAGTGGCACCCCTCAATATCGCCTTGTTCAATAAACTTACAGTTAATAAACGTTGCATCACGTAAGTTCGAACGTCTGAAATCACAACGGATAAACGTACAGGCCGTAAATGTAAGCTCTGATAGATCTTGCTGAGCAAAACTGTGCTGATGATAAGTGCTGTTATTAGTGTCCATTTAACCCCCTAAAGAAATCAAGCTAAGACTACCATTGTGATCTTAAGAAAACATCAAATTAAAAACCAACAAAAACAGCAACTTAAAACACCCTAATTTGGCCATTCTAAGGCACCAAACGAGCCATTTAAGGTTGTTATTTTCGTTTTATGGCATGCGCTTATCTTGAAAATAGTTTTGTCGCTTAGAAGTGGGGGGAGATTAGACACAACGAGAAGATCATCATATGTCAGCATAAACTTGATGCCATAGCCTATATAGATATCTTCGCTTGATACTTAGTCTTTCGAAAACCTTAGCTTATATCGATAGGCTAAAACTAAAAGATGATTTTTATTAGTAAAGTCAGAAAAATGGGGAGGCCAAGATCAAAAAATGGCCGCTTGATGCGACCATTTTATAACTCTTTAAACTTTTTCTTAGCTAGACAATTTAAAACTACGTTAGCTCTTGACTACGTTTGCAATGCCTTCAAGCTGTAGAACTGGGGCTGCGTCGATGTCTTCGGCGTTCATCATTGCAGACACACGTTGCATCGAAGAAAGCAGTAGGCTTTGCTCCCATGCTTCTAAATTTTGGAATTTTTTAACAAAGTTATCTTGTAGCGGTGGTGGCGCATTGTTAAGTAGCTCTTGACCTTTTTCAGTCAGATTTGCGTGTACTTTGCGGCGATCTGACGAGCTGCGAACACGTTGTACGTAGCCGTTCAATTCCAAGCGATCGATGATCGTCGTTGTCGTCGCTTGACTCACATTAGTTTGATTAGACAATTCTTTGATCGTCACATTACCCATCTCTTGGATTGCGCGCATTAAAATCAATTGAGGGCCCGTCAAACCATACTCTTTACTCAGCTTTTTCGAGTGTAAATCGATAGCGCGAATAATTTGGCGAATAGCGACCAAGATTTCGTCATGTTTATCCAAGATGCAGACCTTTGTACTAATATACTGTGAGTGACTTTACAGTGCCGGGGCGATGAGATTTCCAAACTGAACAGCTTAGGATCGCTCGAATTACACTGTAAATTGATAATTTACTTCATTGATTTTTCCGCATTGTACTGATGTTAATACTATTCTCAATCTTTTCTATACCACTAAACTTGCGTGGTACGGCACTTTTGCCTAATGAAGGGGGAATCAAAGCTTCAATGAAGACAAAAATAATGAGTCAGAGAATACAAACTCAAAGAATAATATATTTTAATAATCATAGAGGTAGAGAGATTTAACCCTCTCCACCCAATAAAAAACCAGCCTCAATAGCTAAGCTTAAAAACGAAATTTTACGCAGCGGTATTCATCTGAAAGTTACCAGTAAGCGCATTATAAAATTCACTGTTATCCAAAATACCGATCAGTTTATTGTCTTCCACCAGCAAAATCGGGTGATTACTTAGCTGTTTCAGTTTAATCGCATCGCGCATGCCAATCTCTGGGCTTGCCACTACAACACTCGATGCGCTGATTGCCGTCAAATCGTCAGATTCGTTCCACTCAACAAGCGCTAAAGTCGATTCACCTTTTACCGATAACGTACCTTCACTCTGCTCAATCCATAAGTCTTTAGCATCACAGATCTTCCAGCTTTCATCTTCTTGTTTCAAAGAATCCAGAGGCTGCATCAACGAACGACCTTTGAGTACGTTCAACGGGTTAGTATGTGCGACAAAATCTTTCACGTATTCTGTTTTTGGCGTGAGTACGATCTCTTCAGGCTTACCGTGTTGAATCAATTTACCTGATTCCATGATCGCAATGTTATTACCAATCTTCAGTGCTTCATCCAAATCATGGCTCACGAACAGAATCGTTTTGTTAAGCTTGTTTTGTAATAGAATTAGCTCATCTTGCAACTGCGCACGAATCAACGGATCAAGCGCTGAAAACGGTTCATCCATAAGAAGAATGTCAGTATCCATCGCAAATGCACGTGCCAAACCAACACGTTGCTGCATACCGCCCGATAGTTCATGCGGATACTTGGTTTCCCACTCTGCCAAACCCACCATTTCAAGCTGTTCACGCGCTTTAGCACGACGAACATCTTTTGCGACACCTTGCATTTCAAGGCCAAACGCCACGTTATCTAACACGTTTAACCAAGGCATTAGGGCAAATTTTTGGAACACCATTGAAACGCGGTGAGTGCGAAGGTGACGTAAGGTCGCTTCGTCACACTGTTCACCTAAATCAACCAGCTTATCGCCATCTTTGATTGCCAATGAACCACGGCTGATCTCATTCAAACCGTTTACTGCACGAAGCAAAGAAGATTTACCTGAACCCGATAAACCCATCAGCACACAAATCTCGCCTTCTTCAACCGTCAGCGACACATTGTCTACGCCAGCGACTTGGCCAGTCTCATCAATGATCTCTTGGCGAGTTTTACCTTGGTCGAGCAGTTCAAGCGCTTGCTTCGGCTTATCACCAAACACAACATCGAGGTTTTTAATGGTAATCGCATCCATAGTCTTTGGGTCCTTAGAGATAGACATGATTAAGCTTCCTTCTGGTTTGGTGTTTTGCACAAGCGATCAAGAATGATAGCGACTAATACAATCGCTAGCCCGGCTTCAAAACCTTGTGAGATGTTCACTGTGTTCAATGCGCGAACAACAGGTTTACCAAGCCCGTCAGCACCGACAAGAGCAGCGATAACCACCATCGAAAGCGACAACATAATACATTGAGTTACACCTGCCATAATGCTTGGTAAGGCTGCCGGTAATTCCACTTTCATCAGCAATTTCATGCGGCTTGCACCAAACGCTTTACCCGCTTCAATCAACTCTTCAGGCACTTTGGTGACGCCTAAGTAGGTCAAACGAATTGGCGCGGCAATAGCGAAGATGATGGTCGAGATTAAGCCAGGAACGATGCCCAAGCCGAATAAAACCAAAGTCGGAATCAGATACACAAACGTTGGAACCGTCTGCATTAGATCAAGAATGGGTCTAAGCACCGTATATAACCAAGGGCGATGCGCGGCCATAATGCCAACTGGAACGCCAATTAATACGGAAATCGTTGTCGCTGCAAATACCAGGACAAAGGTTTCCAGCATTTCTTGCCAGTAGCCAAGGTTTAAAATAGTCAGCAAAGCTGCAACCACGAAAATCACAAGCGAGGGTTTACGGTGTAAATACCATGCAATCGCCGCGGTCATCACGATTGGTAAAGCCGGTGGCATCCACTTAAATACATCGACTAAAAACATAATGACGGTTTCTAGAAAAATCGAAATAGCGTCAAAGAATCCTGCTGCATTGATTGTTAGCCAATCAACACCCGCTTCCATCCATTGACCAACAGGGATTTTGTTTTCCGTAATAAAATTCACAATATTGCCTTTTATTATGGGTGGGCTACTTCAAACCAATAGACAATTGGCAAGCCCACCTTTTTTATTTATAGAGCTTTGATAAATAGATCGATAGGTAGGTAAAACTAAGCTTTAACTTGTTTTAGGTATTCAGTAACCGCTTGAGTCGCTGATTCACCTTTATGCGTTTTTACGTTGTCTAACCAAGCTTCAACTTGTTGAGGGTTATTGTTCAACCATTGTTGAGCCGCTTTCTCAGGCTTCACTTTTTGGTTAAGAATCTCTTCCATCAACTGGTTTTCCATCTCTAGAGTGAACTCTAGGTTTTGCAGAAGTTGACCGACGTTTGCACATTCAGACAGGTAGTTTGAACGAACATTGGTGTAAACATTTGCGCCACCGTAGTTAGGGCCGAAGAAGTCGTCACCACCTGATAGGTATTCCATCTCAACATTGCTGTTCATTGGGTGCGGTGCCCAACCAAGGTAAACGATCCACTGACTGCGACGAGCAGCGCGAGATACTTGCGATACCATGCCCGCTTCACTTGATTCCACTAGGCTGAAATCTTTCAAGCCAAACGCGTCAGCATCAATCATTGATTGGATTAAGCGGTTGCCATCGTTACCCGGCTCAATACCGTAGATGCGGTCTTTAAATTTGTCGGCATGTTTTGCTAGGTCGGCGAAGCTTTTCACGCCAGAGTCGTACACGTATTTTGGTACGGCTAGTGTGTATTTTGCACCTTCAAGGTTGGCACGTACTGTCTCAACCGTTCCCGCTTCGCGGTACTTAGCGATGTCGCCTTCCATAGTTGGCATCCAGTTACCTAGGAATACGTCAATATCGCCGTTCGCCATTGAAGAGTAAGTAACCGGTACTGAAAGTAGGTCGGTTTTGGTTTTGTAGCCTAGGCCTTTCAGTAGCTCAGAAGTGACCGCCGTTGTTGCGGTAATGTCTGTCCAACCAACATCAGCGAAGCGTACGTTTTCACATTGTTGTGGTTCAACAGAAGCGTTAGCACCAAATGCAAACGAGCTGATAGCTAGTGCTGTTAACGTTTTTTTCGTCACGTTCTGAATATTTAGAGTCGTCATAATGGTTCCTTTTTATCTTTCCTTTTGCTGCTCGATATCAACACCGATAGAGAGCAGTTCTTCTGACTTTTGACTAATTAGTTTTGTTATTTTTTGCTTGTTACTTGTTGTTTTTATTCTTTGCTACTTTTGCTGTTTTTATCCAATAACAGAGGCTTACGCTTCTCGTATTGGCTTATTGATTCTTTGTGTCTCTTCCCACTCCGGAGCTATCCATACCGGAACGTTTTGCTCTTTTAGAACGGGCTTACCCAAAATCAAATCGGAAGCACGCTCAGCCACCATAATGGTCGGGGCGTTAAGGTTGCCGTTTGGAATAACTGGGAAAACAGACGAATCGACAACGCGCAGATTATCAATACCGCGAACGCGACACTCTTCATCAAGCACTGCCATTGGATCATCATCAGCGCCCATTTTGCAGCCACATGAAGGGTGATACGCACTTTCCACGTTCTGTTTAACCCATTCGTCGATTGCTTCATCAGAAGTGATACTTAGACCCGGCTGAATCTCTTCGCCTCGGTAAGCATCCATTGCTGGTTGAGACAAGATCTCACGCGTTAAACGAATACAATCACGCCAATCTTGGCGGTCTTGCTCAGTCGAGATGTAGTTGAAAATGATCTCTGGCTTGGCATGCGGATCAGCAGAAGTGATCGCAACCGTACCGCGACTTTCTGGCTTATTAGGCCCAACGTGTACTTGGAAACCGTGACCATCAAAGGCCGCTTGTCCGTCGTAACGCATCGCTGCAGGCAAGAAGTGATATTGAATGTTTGGCCACTTCAATCCTTTGCGAGAACGAATGAACGCGCACGATTCAAAGTGGTTAGTGGCACCAAGGCCTTTGCGAGTCAGAATCCATTCCGCGCCAATCATGCCCTTGCTGACCAAGCCAAGCTTACTGTTGAGCGTGATAGGTTCGTTGCAGTGATATTGAAAGTACACTTCTAAGTGATCTTGAAGGTTTTCACCGACACCGCTTAGTTCGTGTTTAACTTCAACGCCGGCCTTTTCAAGCACGGCTTTCGGGCCGATACCAGAAAGTTGCAGCAGTTGAACCGAGCCAATAGAACCCGCAGAAGAGATCACTTCTTTGTTCGCCACAGCCACCTGGGTATTGCCTGACTTTTCAAACTCGACACCGACCGCTTTCAAGCCCGATTGACCTTCTGAGTCTTGCGCTTCAAGTAAGAAACGACGCGCCACGATGCCCTTCTTCAAGGTCAGGTTTGAACGCTTCAATGCACGGCGTAGATAAGCGTTAGAGGTTGAGGCTCTAACCCCTTTGTCCACTGTCATATGCATAGTGCCGAAGCCTTCTTGCTGGTAGCCGTTGTAATCGTTGGTTTCTGGATAACCTGCGTCTTTACCTGCATCGATAAACGCTTGGTAAAGCGGGTTGAGTTCCATATCGTTACCATTACAAGTGCCGACAGGGCCATTGTCGCCACGGTATTCATCACCGCCTTTGTTCCATGATTCAGCACGGCGGAAGTAAGGCAGGCATGCTTGGTAGTTCCAACCTGCCGCGCCCTCTTCTTCCCATTGGTCAAAATCACACGCGTGACCACGAACATAAACCATCCCGTTGATCGATGAGCTGCCGCCTAACACTTTGCCACGTGGGCAGTGCAGTTCACGTCCATCAAGACCCGGTTCTTTCTCTGTTTCAAATTGCCAAGCGTACTTTTCAGTATTCATTGGGTAAGAAAGCGCGGTTGGCATCTGGATAAAAATACTCTTATCCGTGCCACCAGCTTCCAGTAATAAAACGCTATGTTCACCGCTTTCCGTTAGCCTATCCGCTAACACACAGCCGGCCGAACCCGCACCGACGATAATATAATCGTAGCGTTGTTCCATGTTTTGATTTCCCTGAGATGAGTCAGTAGGGCTAGCTCTGTTAAGCTAACCCATAAAATTGAGTGTTACGCTTTAGGCATAAGGGCTGGCGTAGTCGCCAAGTTCAATAAGAATGCTCTTAGTCTGCGTATAATGAAGTAGGGTTTCTGGTCCATTTTCACGGCCAATACCCGAAAGCTTGTAACCACCAACAGGCATTTCTGCCGGTGAGTCGCCCCACGTGTTCACCCAACAAATACCTGCCTGCATTTGATGAATAACACGGTGCGCACGAGAAAGGTTTTGCGTGAACACGCCAGCCGCAAGGCCGTATTTGGTGTCGTTAGCGCGGCGAATCACATCGTCTTCGTCCGTAAACTTCAACACTGACATCACAGGGCCGAAGATCTCTTGTTGAACATGAGGCATGTTGTCTTCGCAATCCACAAACACCGTTGGAATAACAAAGTTGCCGTTTTCGAGACCGTTGTCTGTCACTTGATAGCCGCCCGTCAGCAGGGTTGCACCCGACTGCTTAGCTAGCTCAATTGCTTCAAGGACTTTTGAAAGGTGTTCTTTAGAAATCAACGCGCCGATCTGAGTCTCCATGTCCATTGGGTTACCAATGATCAGCTTCTCAGTGCGTGTTTTAAGTTGATCGATGAATGCGTTGTAGATGTTTTCGTGTACATAAACACGAGTACCGTTGGTGCACACTTCGCCTTGGGTGTAGAAGTTAGCAACCATCGAAGCGGAAACCGCATCATCCAATTTCGCATCATCAAACACGATCATTGGTGACTTGCCACCAAGTTCCATAGTGACTGATTTCAGCGTCTTAGCGCTATCTGCCATTACCGCTTTACCGGTACCGGTTTCGCCCGTGAACGACACTTTCGCGATGTCTGGGTGCGCCGTTAGCATTTGACCCACTCGGTAGTCACCTTGAACTACGTTGAATACGCCATCAGGAAGGCCAGCTTCTGTGAAAATCTCAGCAAGTTTAATTGCCGTTAGCGGCGTTTCTTCCGAAGGCTTGAAGATCATCGCGTTACCCGCAGCGAGTGCTGGAGCCGATTTCCACATTGCGATTTGGATAGGGTAGTTCCACGCGCCAATGCCCGCACAGATACCTAGTGGTTCACGGCGTGTGTAGAAAAATTGAGATTCACTAAGTCGCGAAATACTCCATAATTAAACAGCGAGAGTAAGCATTAGTAAGAAAGGTACCGTCATGAATGCGGCCATACGTGGAATCACCAATATACAAGCTATAGGGTTCAAACGTAATATTAAAGAATTGCCCCTCAACCGCCATTAATCTCAGATAGTCATCAAAAGAGACCCATTCTTCAGGTGGGCAAGATCGCAATGTTTCTATACAAGCATCCCTGCGGCTCAGAACATTGGTAAAATATTTCTGACCTTTTCCTTTTTGCCCTTTAATCTGATTGATACGTGAGAACTCGTCAAATTTGCTTCGATCTTTCCAGTCCAAGAAAAGCTGTTTAATGACGTCACAATGTCGTTGTTGAAGAGCGGCTTTTTTTAGGTTGATTTGCAATTCGCCCTTTGTCTCTTTGAACCATAGAGCAGCTCTTAGAATTTGAATCCAACCAAAAGCCTTTATACTTTTCGCTGATTCGTCATCAAGTGATGTTACCTTTTGATACGGTTCATTGAGTTGGTTGCACAGTTGGTTGAGCAATGTTTTAGAAGGCAGCCCAGTTTTCGGACTGACTTTTAACTTCTTAACCTTAATAGTGTTAAGAAGAACGTTAAGCTCCGCTTCCGTGTATTGTGGGGTTTCTGACGTTTCAATCTCGTCACCATCGACAATTGCCGTTGGCACAGAGAAATGTGGTGGCAATGGAACATGAGGTTTCAAAAAAGCTAATAGGTCATTAGGTATTCTGCGTGAAGATCCGTAACGGCGGTCAGGATAAAAGAACGGAGATAAAGCTTTGTCACCGTTATCTTTATCTCGACTTCGATACAACGACCAGTCTTCTGTACTAGGTGGTTCTTTTTGATATTTTGACCAGAATACGAAACCGTCCATATAACCTGCTTGATTGTGAACGGCCTCTTGCAAAGCAAGCTTCTGAACCTCTGAGAGGTGGTTCCAAATTAGCTGTAGGTTGTCTGGGTTCATCAATGCATTAAAGAGTACACTTGCAACTTCTGCTTTGCGACTGGGGATAGCACAAGAAAAGGGTAATGACTTGATACGAAACTTCAGGTCATCGACGGTGCTGTAATCAATAAGGTTTTGAAAATTATCCATGCTGTTACTAGCTCTCTTGATATCTTCAGGAGATTTTATACTACCCCCCTTAGCTCTTCTTCCTTATTTTCGAAAAAGCGTACTTTGCATGGCTTAAATAAATGCAAATTCAATGGAAAGTGTGATTTTGCTAAGGCACTTTTGTCCCGAAGCGACCTTACCAACATAAAAAGTCATTTTTACTGCATGAGTCTTGTTATCGTCACATGAGCAGGGGTTGGGTAAATTCCAGTTGTCTACGAACGCGCATGTTGATAGCCGAATATAATAATGGGCAATAATAGGATAAGCCACTCCCAAAAAGTGGCTTTATAGGGATTCAAGATAACTACCAACTCAAAAAATCCAACTCAGCTCTAATATCACTTATCTGCTCATCCGTTAATTCTGGCAAGATGTTGAATTTCCCTTTTATTGCCTTTGGTTCGGGGTTAGGTTTGTCTGCCTTCAATGCCTTTGTGGTACGTTTTCGTTTTCTGGGCTGTACTTCTTTAGGCTCGACTAATATTCCCGTTATTACCGCCCCCAGAGTATCTACTGCCTCTGTCACATGGTGCTCACTGACATGCATATAACGAAGTGTTGAAGAGATACGTTTATGACCAAGGAGCTTAGCGACCATCGGGAGCGGATAACCGTCCAGCACCGCATAACTGGCAAAAGTATGACGTAAGTCATGAATACGTACATCTGCAATATCGGCTAACACCCGTACTCTTTGCCATACCATCCCAACCTTAGTAGGCCGACTCACATAACAGCGAAGAGGTGAAAAAACATCATTACCATTAGAGTCAAAAAACTGTTTCCCTATTTCCGAAAGGAGTTTTCGAGCATCTTTACCCACATAAACCACTTTCGCCCCCGTTTTACTGTCTGGCAAATGCCATTCATCTCCTTTGATAAAGGACCATTGCAATCCCGTCACCTCTGAAATCCGACACCCCGTCAAAAGCACCAGCTTTATGACCTGACAGCAACACGCCTCAATTTCTCCCTGCTGACTAACCGTTCGTAAAGCCCCTTCAAGTCGCGATAATTCATCCAGACTTAAAAAGCGATTCAACTTCTTTTTTCGGTTCTGCTTGATACCATCGCAAGGATTTTTCAAGCAATACCCTTGTCTCTCGGCATATTTAAAAATGGAACGCAGCACATCAAGAGTGCGATTAGCCGCTCCAGCATAGTCTTGGCTTAACTCATCAAACCAACGCTGCACATGACACGAATCAATACGAGTGACGGGGTAATGCCCAAACTCTGGTAATAAGTGTTTATTTAATGCCCCTCTTGCCCCTCCCTGTGAGCTGGTTTTCCATGTTGAGCACACTTTTTGTAACCATTCACCCTGTACCAATACATCAAAACGCATCACCCCGATTGCCCTACTCTTATTATTACCCTGCATCAGGCTTAACGTTTTTTGACGAGCCTGACGAAGAGACAGGCTATCGACAGGTGCTATAATCTTATTGCCACCGCCTGTCTTCATGACATAAAAACAGGAAGCGTCTTTGCCTACTCGCACCCCAAACCCATATTGCTTTGTATCCCAAACAACATAAGTTTTGGGTTGGGGCAATAAATCCTTAATCTTTTTCTGAGTGAGTTTGATATAGCTCATGAGCGCATCCCCTTAGCCAAAGTGGCTGATATATGAGAGGCTGCTTTACAAGCATCCAGACTGCTTAAGTGGGCATATTTCAGCGTCGTTTCTACTTCCGCGTGACCCAGTAAGCGACTAAGCACCGTCAGATTAATATTGGATTGAATTGCAATACTGGCGTACGTGTGGCGTAAATCATGTAAGCGCACCCCGGCTAACTCGGCTAAACGGCGCACTTTATGCCAGAACGAACTCAAGGCCACTTGAGAGATCGGTTTGGTATGACATTGAGCAGGAAAAATATAATCACTCTCTGTTCGCCACTCTTTTAGATACGCCCTAACCGGTGAGCAAAGGTACACAGTTTTTGCACCTGTTTTACTGTCTGATAAATGCCAATGCCCTCCCCTGTAATCTTTCCATTGCAACGTTCTCACTTCCGAAGAACGGCACCCTGTATATATCAATAATCGTATAATCATCACGAGAATTGGGTTATCGGCTTCTAACGTTTCGAGTACATGCCATAGGCTACGCAACTCTTCCGGACTGAGGTAGCGTTCGACCTCTCCCGCTTTATAACGCTTAAAGTGACGACAAGGGTTAGTGTTTCTATGTCGATATCCCCACGCTTCACACTGCTGCATCATGACAGACATCAACACTAACGCTTGATTCGCTGAGCCTTTCACGTGATTTAACTGAGCAAACCACCCTTCAATGTCTCTTCGCTCTATGGAGTGAACCTGTTTATCGCCTAAAATAGGCGCGATATGTAAACGAAAGGCGCTCTTATTCTTTACCGTCGTTCTTGGTTTCCAGTGGCGAGGATAACGCTTAAAAAATTCCTCAGCGAAGACCCGAATCGTTATTGGTGGCAGCTCTTTTATATCTGCCAGATAACGAGTCTGGTGAACTTCATTCACCACTTGCTTTCGCACCTCTCGTAATGATAGGTCGGTTGCTTTACCAAGCTTGCGGTGAACCCTTAACCCTTCATGCTGAAAGCGAATATAAAATCGCTTACCTCCTGACGGATAAACTCTTAAATACAACTCAGGGACTTTTGTATCGTAAAACTCTTGAACCAGATGGTTAGAAAGGATGCGCTCAACAAAGCGTTGTGTGAGTAAGATTTTTTTCATCATTTAGTACCTTCATATAGGGACATAGAATCACGAAATTTCGTGAAAGCATGCCATACCAATGAAAGACACAAACTACACATCGCTTACCTATCAGACACTTACTACAGACAACCATCCATAATCGCCAGATTATGACGTGGTGTGTATTCGTATGAATTTCATGAACAGGCGGTGTTTGAGGCGCTATCTCTATGGTATTCAAAGCGTCATGGTTTAAATCTGTCTTCAGACAAATTCGTTCAGGTTCCGGGAGTATTACCAGGCATCGCGTTGTTACTGCGCCAGTTTACCAACGAGGGTGATGGTGTACTTATTCATACGCCGGCTTATCATCAGTTCGCTAATTTGGTGAATAAAGCAGGTCGTCAGGTCGTGAATAGCCTGTTGATTAATGACGGACAGAGTTATCAGATTGATTTTGCTGGTATGGAGCAACAGATCATCGACCAACAAGTGAAGACGATGATTTTCTGTAATCCGCACAACCCGACTGGGCGAGTGTGGACACCTCAAGAGATTGAACAAGTCATCGAAATTGCTAAACGTCACGATGTGCTGATCATCAGCGACGAAGTTCATTCCGACATTATTTTTGAAGGTCATTCTTTTACGAGCTTAACCAGCTTTGATTACGACAAGGTCATTGCCTTGATTGGCTCTCCGGCGAAAACCTTCGGCATGCACAGCATCTCAAATGGTTATGTGTACACCAACAATCATGAGTTATTTGAAGCGTTCAAAACCAATGTGGTGGCGATGTATCTTGACCATGGTAATGCGTTCAGCACATTTGCAACCGTGGCTGCCTTTGAGAAAGGTGGAGAGTGGCTAGATGGCATGTTGGTGTATCTGCAAGACACGGTGAAATGGATCACTGAGTTTGCGGAGCAGCGCATTCCTCAGTTAAAAGTCTTCCAGCCACAAGGGACTTACCAAGTGTGGTTTGATTTCTCAGGCTTGGATTTTTCGGAAGAAGAGCTAAAAAATGTGGTGTTTGAGCAGGCTAAAATGGGCTTAACCCTAGGAGGTTGGTTTGGTGCGCAAAGCCCTAACTTCATGCGAATGAACATCGCGACGTCACGCGATAATATCGAGCAATCATTTACGGCTTTAGCGGACGCGATTGATGGTTTTGAGCGAGGAAGCCAGGAGAGTTCAAACTGCTGCGATAAAGGCGATTCAAAAAGTTGCTGCTGATTATCCATGTTGAATTGAAAATGCTTAGCCGCTGATACTGAACATTAGGCTCTATAGAACGAAAAAACGCGAGGCTGCTTAGCGCATGACTGGCGGTTTTTTTGTGTCTGTGTAATCCTAAGCATGATTTTATTGAGATGAAATTGAAGTGTTGAGTGGTAGTTAGAGAGCGCTTGAATGATTGGTATAGGTTGGTTGGTTGGCAGAGAGTTATGTTTAGTGTCCCACTGAATAGTTTTGTACATCGTGTGAGTGATAAAAGCCAAGTGATGGCGAATGCGACTGAGTGTGGATGCCAGCTGAAGCGAGTGCGACGTTCACGCAACTGGCTGTTGGTGGCTCAAGATCATCAACTCGTTGAATTTAAAACCATGTTAACTCATGAAAAAGACGATTGGATAGCAACTGCAATAGACAAAGTACTGCCTAAGCCTGTGGTGTGTTTGGCATCGTTGTTAGCCGCTACGCCCTCGATGACGGTCGCGCAGTTAGTGATGGAATCAGGATGTTCAATGGCAGAAGCAAGGCGTGCTATTGATGAACATGAAGGGTTATAAGCGCAAACGATAAGTGAATAGGTTGGTTGTGAAAAGAGAATCGCGAGCAGCAAAAAGCCCGTAACGATATTGCGCTGAAAAACGTCATATCGTTACGGGCTTTATCATCTGTGCTTGTGCTGATTAAGCTAAGCCATGTGGCTTATAAAGCGTTTACTCGATTAAGAGTTAGCCACTTTTACACGAATCGTGTTTTTGCCAAGCTTTGACAAGTTTAGCTTGTTTAGTGCCGCTTTTGCTTCTTCGTGCTCTGGCATTTCAACAAATGCAAAGCCTTTAGATTCGCCAGTGTTTTGGTCTAAAACTAGGCTGCACTCTTTTACTGAGCCGAACTCAGAAAATAGAACACGGATGTCTTGCTCAGCAGTAGAGCGCGATAGGTTACGAACTAGAAGTTTCATAATAAACCTTGAATATGAATTTACGCCGAGCATTGTCGCACACTTTCATGCTCATCCTCACAAATAATTAGCTCGAATAGCTCTGTTTACCTGTTCGACGCTCTCATTAGCCGTTAACCGCGGTTTATCGTGATATCTGATACAAATCCATGCTCAGTGCTGGTTAACGCCTGTTGCAGCATTTGAGCGGCTTCTTGAGCTGTCATAAAGCTTGAAGTATCCATCGCTTTGCCACTGGTTCCCCAAAACTCTGTCGCCATTCCGCCGGGATAAACCGCAACGATTTTCATCGGGTGACCTTTGAGCTCCAACCTTACCGATTCGATAAAGCCTTTTACTGCCCATTTTGCTGCGCAGTAGGTGGACTCTTCTGCTTTAGCGCCTTGAGCTGCGGTCGACATCACGACCGCAATGGTGACGGGTTGATCTTTGTAACGCTGAACCAGCTCACGAATCAGAAATATCGACGATTCGATATTGTTTTTTAGCATGTCGCTGATCGCCGCTGGATCTTGCTGTTCTATCTTACCGAAGTATCCACTGCCAGCGCTGTGAACCACCAGTTTTGGTGTTTCTGGCAAGGCATCAAGCAGTTCGCTCACGGAGTGCGGGTCACATAGATCACAGGTTTGGCTAACGGTATCTGCTGGCAGGTTTTTCGCTAATTCAGCTAAACGCTGTGAGCTGCGGCCAGTGATCATTAAGCGCTGACGGCTGTTTGATGTGTTCGCATATTGCTTAGCTAAAGCTGCGCCTAAACCGCTGCTTGATCCGGTGATTAAAATCATGGGGACTCGGAATTGTTGAATGGAATCGAGATAGTAAGGCTTTGAAAGCGTGTTTTCTGAGATCTAAGACCAAGATGCTGAGGCTCATGACTAAGATTGCTCGATAGAATTGAGGTTTGAGAAAGTGAAGTAAGTAGGGAGGGAAAAAGAAGGAGAACTAAAAGTAAAAACGCCAGCATAGGGCCAGCGCTTTTGAAAATCAAATTACTCGTCGTCGAACTGTTTGGTCGTGAATGAGTCTTCGATTCGGTTAAGCTCTTCTTGATCTTTCACTCGCTGTTCTTCTTGGCGAATGATTTTCGCTTCATTGAAGCGTTTCTTTTCCGACTTAGTCAGGAATTTTACAGCTTTCTTGTTGGTCAGTGCGTAAGCAACTACGTCTTCGCCTTTTTCTCTGCGGTCGTTTACACGTTGTGAGAAACGTTCATTGTCGCGAGCTTTACGCTCCGCTGAGGTCAACTTGCTCATGCTTTAAAGCCTTTTCAATTATTCATGGTAGGGGATCTACGCTTAGCGAAACAATGGGGAAGTGCTCATAATTGGTGGAACTGTGTATCACGTTCGCTCAACTGAGTTTAGCCCATTTGTATGCTGGTGGCGCATCTTAGCACAAAGGCTTGAGCATACAGGTATGCTATTCGAGGGATTAAACAGAACAACCCACAATTTTCTGTTGTGGGTTGAGATTGTCTTTTGGGATCGAGGTTATTGCTGATGGAACTGCTAATCAGAAACGCCAGTTAATTAAAGTTTTTCGATATACAAAATCACTTCACCGACTTTAAAGCCGAACTTAGACATTTCGGTTTTGTTGAACAGGCGTTTGTCGTCCATCAAGAACATCCAATCATCGAGCACTACTTCATAAGTGCTACCGTCTACTTCGATTTCCAAATCGTATTTCCAGTAAAGCGCTGAACCTTGGGTCTCTCCATATGCCGTGCCCACGACATCGTTGGCGGTGCCTGTGTAGGTGTTGTCACCGGTTTTGATGAGGTTCCAAACGCGGGTTGAACGCTCGCCATCAGCAAAGGAGAACCACTCTTTGATTTCTCCGTTGTCTCCATCCCAAGTAGCGATGAGCTTGGCATTAAAGCGGCGCAGTAAGTTACCAGAGCGGTCAAGCACGATGCCGTAGGCCATCAATTCACCGTCAAAGAAGGTTTCCAGCTTGAGCTCTGGGGTGGTGTCTGCGTGGTTCTCTAGACTTGCAGAGCCACAACCTGTTAGCCAAGCGAGCGACAATATTGTCAGGGCGAGTTTGATTATTTTTGTTTTTGGATTCATTTGTTCAAACCTAATAGTTGTTTGCGCAGACCGGGCTCAGATGTGTTCTCAGATAACCAAATCGCGAGAAAGGCTTCACCAAATTGCTTGTCTTGGATGGTGCCGATGGGTTGCTCATCGAAATAGAAGCGACTTACGTTGTCTTCAGCAACTCGGATAGTCAGCGTGCTGCCTTCCTCAACGTTGGGCCACATTTCGTATAAAGGCTTCAACCAACGTTGGATATTGTTGCTGGAGTAACCAAGTTTGCTCCACTGGTCTTTGCTGTCAATTGCTCGGTAGTACTCAAGTTTCAAAGCACGCTCAGAGTTAGATGGAGTGGTGTAGAACTCTGCAGAATACAAAGTCCAAAACAAGTAACTCATCTCACCTTGGCCACGCTTGTTTAAATCATCGACAGCAGAAGCTTTGGCATTCCCGGTAAATAGGAGTGCTGCGCAAATGATGGTTAGGGTGACTAAGCTAAATAGTCGGTTTCTTGATTGCTCGCTTGTTTGAGTGCGAACGCGACTAACATCGCTCTCAGATTTGAACGCTTGCGTAGGGTTGCGTGGAAAAGCCATAAGTCACCTCGTTGTTGCCATTTTGGGTTGTACTAAGTTGGAGTAAGCGGCCACCAGTAAGGGCAACAAAATCCCCCAACTTATTGCAAGGGCAGCTAACACCGATGCGTCTGGCCAAGTAGTCAGAAGGGCGCCTGCTTTGATGCCTCCCCAATAACTACTAGTACCTGCTACGAACCCTATGACAAACAAGATCACTTTCGAGCATTTTAAAAGCCAATTTAGGCTGTGGTTAAAACTGATTAAAAACATGATCCACAGGCAAACTAGCCACACTGGGAACCAAGATTGATTTGCAATTTCAGAGTCGACGGCAAACACGCCGAAGTGAAGTAAGAGGCTATCAAGCAACAGCCCCAATGGTAATAAAATGAGTATTTTCAGATCGCTACTGCGAGTAGGGGAGAGAAGGAAGTGAACGGCCACAATCAGTGGCGCCACGAACGGGGCTTGCGCGGTAAAGAACGCGCTGCAAACCCAGGTCGCTTGAAACAGAACGAGATTAATAATCCAAAACCGTTTCATCTTTTGCTCCAAAGTAACGAGGTTTTCTAGCAACTAAGTGATGAGTACTGATCACGCGCTCTTTGAATGCACCTTCACAGTAGCAGAAGTAGAAGATCCACAAGCGCTTAAACTCTTCTGAATAGCCGAGAGACTCTAACTCTTCCCAACTGTTTTCAAAGGCAACATTCCAATCATTAAGCGTTCGAGCGTAGTGCAGGCCAATGTCATCAATTTCTTGGATAACAAGGTCTGTACTGGTCGCGAGGTGTTGGGTCATCACTGAGACCGAAGGTAGGCAACCGCCCGGGAAAATGTACTTCTGAATAAAGTCGACGCCTTTGCGATATTTGTCGTAACGACTGTCGGCAATAGTGATCGCTTGAATCAGCATTTTGCCTGATGGTTTCAACAGTGAAGAACATTTCTCAAAGAAGGTCTGTAGATATTCATGTCCGACCGCCTCAATCATCTCGATAGAGACCAACTTGTCATACTCACCAGTGAGGTTACGATAATCCTCTTTAAGCAAGGTGATTTTGTCGGTTAAGCCAAGCGCTTTTACTCTCTGTTCTGCAAGCGCGTGTTGGGCATCTGAGATTGTGGTAGTGGTGACATGGCATCCGTAGTGTTGCGCCATGAATATAGCTAAGCCACCCCAGCCAGTGCCTATCTCGACCACGTTATCTTTCTCTGACAACTCTAATCGCTCACAGATGGTTTTCATTTTGTTTTGCTGAGCTTTGGATAGGGTTTCTGCTTCTCCGCTGTAGATAGCGGAAGAGTATTGCATCGAGCTGTCTAAGAAGCGTTCATACAACTCATTGCCAATGTCGTAGTGCGCAAGAATATTACGTTTAGAGCCTTGCTCGGTATTGGCATTCTTACGACGCAACAATAGGTTTTTGATGCGAGAAATCCATTGCGTTTTATCGTCAAGCTCGTCGAGTTGAGATTGATTTCGAGCCATGATTTGAATCACTTTGGTGAGATCTGGGCTTGTCCATTTTCCATCAATGTAGGCCTCAGATGCGCCAATACTGCCGTCAATCACGACATCTCTAAAGAAGGTTGCATCGTGAATCACGATTCTACCTTTCAAGTCTGCTTCTCGATCGCCGAACACCGAATGCTGGTCGCGCTCAATTATCTCAAGCGTCGCGAATTGCAGGCTTTCTAGAACCTTAAAGATTAAAGCTCGATATTTACAGTTGCTTGAAACAGCAACGGCTTTAGCTTGTTGTTCAATGTTGTTGTTTTGTTTGGCAAGCTGTTCCATGTAAACCTCGCTGATAACTCATTCTAATATTTTGTGCCAACTAAGCTGGGTTGTGCCCCTTAGTTGGAGCGAACCCAAGCTTGGGTCGAGTTCTATTATTTAGTTGCTGTGAGGACACTTAAGATGTTGAGTCTGGATGCCCCACAAACGGTACTTTTTTCAGGAATAATTTGAGAGCCTGATAATAAATTCCCATCACGACTTTGATCGTCATCGCCGGAATCTTAAATACCGTTCGTCTAATGTTTGTCTTGGTTACTGACTGTTTCGTCAAGGCCAGTGTCGCATCGAAAAGCTTGTCGTCTCGGCGGCTTTCAATGTGGACCAAGGTGCGTTTCGCTGGTGGCTTAATCTTCCAAAAATAAGTCATATTCAAATCCATGAACGGCGAAACGTGAAACTCTTTCTTAACCTTCAATTCTTGGTGCATGTCGATCAGGTAGTAGTGTCTTTCTCGCCAAGGCGTGTTACTCACTTCAGCCAACATGTACTTACAATCTCCTGTTTCGTCATAACAGAAAAAACAGTTGATCGGGCTGAAATAAATCCCTAAACAACGGCACTGAGCCAGCATCGTCACACGGTTTGATACAGACCAAACCCCACCCAGTTGTTGTACTTTGGATGCTATACGTTGCTTAAGTGATTTAGGTTCATCAGTCGTGACATTTTCTTTTTTTTCAGCGAGATAATCCGATTCGACAAAGCGAATCGGGTTGTACCACTGAGTACCGAATAAGCGACTGCGAGTGGTTGTTTGAGGGATTTCATCGAGATCTAATCCCATCATGTACAACTGGTAGCTAAATTCATGAGTAATATCGCCAAAGCGGCGGTGGCGTACGTTGCCCCAGTAAATGCCGCTGAGCTCTTCACTCTTTTCGGATGCTATCCCCATGTCGGATATGATGGTGTGAGTGTTCATCGTACTGAACTCGTGCTCAAATCTAGGCCAAAGCGCTTAGTCACATCGAGTGCACTGTGGACACCGTCTTCATGGAAGCCGTTGTACCAGTATGCGCCGGCGAAGTGCGTCTGGTTTTTGCCACAAATCTGCTCACGCTTGTGCTGAGCTTCGACCGTGTTCGAATTAAGTACCGGGTGATGATAAACAAAGCTGCGAATGATTTTTTCTGGGTCGATGGCTTCGCTCTGATTCAAGGTGACGCAGAAGGTGTCCTGGCTTTCGATGCCTTGCAGAATGTTCATGTTGTATGTCACACAGGCAGGTCGTTTACTATCGCCATCCAACATGTAGTTCCAACTTGCCCATGCAAGCTTTCTGTCTGGTAACAATCGGGTATCGGTGTGTAGAACCACTTCATTACGGCTGTATGGGATCTCGCCCAGTACCTGTTGCTCTTGTTCTGTCGCATCACCAAGCAGACGTAAGGCTTGGTCTGAGTGGCAAGCAAAGATTACTTCGTCGAAACCTTGGGTGCTGCCATCTTCAAATTCAATCGTGACGCCCGTTTCTTGACGAGTCACTTGTTTGATCGATGTGTTCAAAGCGACGGATTTGTTCAAGCGTGAAAGGATGATTTCAACGTAAGAGCGCGACCCTTTAGGAATTACATACCATTGTGGACGGTTCGCGATGTCGAGTAGCCCGTGGTTGTAGAAGAATTGAATAAAGAATTTAAGCTCAAATTCTTCCATCTCCTCTAGGCTTGTCGACCAAATTGCTGCGCCCATCGGTAGGATGTAATGCTGGCTGAAAAAGTCGGAAAACTGGTTTTCACGTAGGAAATTGCCCAAGGTAACATCCGGTGTGAACTCGTTACTTTCGAATTGAGCCTTACACAGTTTGTTGAACTTGAGAATGTCTGACACTAAAGACCAGAACTGAGGTTTGAAGATGTTACTCCTCTGCGCGAATAACGAATTGATGCTATGGCCGTTGTATTCGAATTTAGTTGTGGTGTTGTGTACGCTGAAGCTCATTTCGGTCGGTTGCCTTTCAACACCGAGTTGTACGAGTAGCTGATTGAAATTCGGGTAGGTTCGATCGTTGAATACTATGAAACCTGTATCTATCGAAAACGCCGAGCCTTGATGTTCAATATCAACGGTAGCGGTGTGGCCCCCAACATAATCGTTCTTTTCGAATACGGTCACGTCGTGGTGCTTATCTAATATGTGTGCGCAAGTCAGTCCAGAGATGCCTGAACCTATAATGGCGATTTTCTTCATTGTTATACCATCCTTGAAGCGAGTTTTTGCCAAACTGGAGTTGGAAGCATTCTTAGTAGCTTCATCAACATGATGAATCGTCTTGGGAAATCGATTTCACTCTTTCCTTGAGCAATACCATTTACGATTCGCTGAGTTGCGGCCTCACTACTAATAATCATAGGCATAGAGAAGGTATTTCGCTCGGTTAATGGCGTTTCAACAAAGCCTGGGTGCACAATTGAGACATGAATATTGTGCTCGGCCAGATCAACCGACAGTGTTCTGCCTAAGTAGGTGAGGGCTGCCTTTGAAGCGCCATAAGCCTCGGCTCTTGGCAAAGGTAAAAAGCTGGCGCTGGAGCTTACTAAAACCAAACGGCCGCCCGGCTTAATGTTTTTTAACCAGGCTTTAAGGGCGTAGCCAATTGAAATTAGATTGATGTTGATGACGCGCTCGAAAAGCTCGGCATCAAAATTCACGGGGTCGTTGATGTACTCACAATCACCCGCGTTCAAGATCAGTAGGTCGAGCTGCTTATCTTGTTCGAGTGCAGGGAAATTGTGGTAATCGGTCAAATCAAAACAGAGTGGGTCAATTGACGAGTGCGATAGGTCTGTCTCGTGAGAATCAACTAAAGCTTGCAGTTTGTCTTGATTACGGCCGCAAGCAATCACCTCATGCCCTTGTTGAGCATAATCTATAGCGAGTGATTGGCCGATACCTGAGGTCGCGCCTGTGATCATAATACGCATTATTGGCTCGCTCTCTTTTTGATGGATTTGATGGCGCAGCCCAGAACTGGAATGTGTTCGTACAACATAGAGCCGACATCAAGATAGTCTCTGTGATAAACCACTTGGCCGTCGAGCATCTTGAGGTGGCTGTGTCCTTGTACTTCGATTGGCTTTTGCCCATTTAATTGCTTGTGAGCAAACTGCATTGTCCAATACACCGAAGCTTCGTCGTTCACTTCGAAAGTGTGTTCGATATGAAAGTAACAGCTCGTTACCTGGGTGTAGAGGTTCTCGAAGTAGTGCGTAAGCGCCGAAATACCGCTGACATGATGCAGCGGGTCTTGGAATTCAATATCAGGGTGATAAACCGTCTTAAGCACGTCGAAATTGTCGGTTCCGAGTTCTCGATACATGTTGAGAAAGTTATCAAGCCATAGAGAGTTATCCATAATATTCACTCTAATTATTTGAAGAAGGCTAAGGCTCTCAATCGTGCTTCTTTGTGCTCAACGATGGGTTGCCAGTATTCGCTGTCTATTCCGTTTTTAGCGATAAAGTCATGTGGGAAATGAACATGTTTATCTGGGATGTTTTGCAGCTCTGGTATGTATTTACGAATAAAAATTCCTTTTGGATCAAACTTTTCACTCTGAGTGATTGGATTGAAAATTCGGAAGTAGGGTTGAGCATCACAGCCAGTACTTGAAGCCCACTGCCAACCGCCATTATTGGCGCTGAAATCACCATCGATAAGGTGAGACATAAAGAAGCGTTCGCCCCAGCGCCAGTCAATCAGTAGGTGCTTGGTTAGGAAGCTTGCCACCACCATTCTTAGCCTGTTGTGCATCCAGCCTGTCTCAACTAATTGACGCATCGCTGCATCAACTAATGGGTAGCCTGTTTTTCCTTCGCACCACGCTTTAAAGCTCGGGTTGTCGTGATACCAATCTAAGCCGTTGTATTTCTGCTGAAAGTTCGCACCTTTAACCAGTATAGGATGATGGAACATCAAATGCTTATAAAAATCTCGCCAAATCAATTCATTAAGCCAAGAAAAGGCTGGCAACTGAGTATCAAATAACAAGTCCGGCTGTTGTTGAATCAATTGAATCGCTAACCAACGAGGGCTGACTGCACCAATAGCCAGGTAAGGAGATAGGCCTGATGTCCCCTTTACTGATGGAATATCCCTAAGGCGAGAATAGTCATTAACTTTATTGGCTAAGAAATTGGGGATCACGCGCTCAAGGACGTCTTGGCTTAGTGGCCAACGCTCTGAATCGGTACGCGGAAAGTCAAAATCGTAGTCGCCAGAAAAACCACTTAACGATTGATTCAGTGGTGTTAGGTTTTGAGGTGATAGGTTCTGAGGCGAATCCGTTTCAGATGAACCTGCTTGCGTCGTTCCTGTTGAATGCACTGGAGCATGGCTGCAAATGATGCCTTTCGCTTGCACTTCTTTTAACCATGCGTTTTTGAAAGGTGTGAAAACCTTGAACATCTCACCTTGTTTATTCAGTACGCTACCTAATGGCAGAATCGTATCGCAGTCGGTTATTTTCAACTTTATACCAGTAGCGATTAAGCGTTTGTCTCTTAACTGCTCATCCACTTCCGGCTCTGAATTGGCATACACACATGTCGCATCGACCTGTTTGCACAAGTTGATGAGCTGAGTTGCTTGATCGTTAAAGTCTGTGGCTTTGAGGTGCAGCAGAGTGATACCGAATTCAGCGAGTTGTGACTCGAACTGTTTTAGGTGGCGATAAATGAAGTCCGCTTTTATCGGTGCAAGGTGATGTTGTTGCCATTGCTGCGGGGTTGAAATAAAAACGGCGATAGAGACGCTGTTTTCAACCGCAGAGACGAGCGCTGGGTTATCGTGAATCCTCAGGTCTCGTCTTATCCATAGAATGTCGCTCAATATCCGTATCTCAGCTTAAGTTCTTGTGGGTGCGGGTTTAGATAAACTTGTGACTCTAGGTACTCGTTTGGGTATTCCATCAGATAGTGGTTAATCAGCGTTAGTGGAACTAACAGAGGAACCAGCCCTTCTCTGAATGATGAAATCTGATTCGTGAGCTCTTGTTTGTGAGCGCTGCTCAGTTGTTTCTTAAAGTAACCTTGTAAGTGATGCAGAGTATTAGCATGACTGCCGCGGTTTGCATGGTGCATTAGCGCCGTCATCAGACCTTCGATGTACTTTTCAGCCAGCTCATCAATCTCTAAATCGTTACTCGCTAAAAGTTTGCCTAGGCTCTTGTAGCCTTCAATGTGGTGGCACATCACTAGATATTTGTGAGCGCTGTGAAATTGAATCAGCTTGTGTTTGGTTACACCTTCATCAACAAGATCGAGCCACTTTTGATATGTGAAAACACGAGTCATAAAGTTTTCACGCAGAATTGGATCGTTGAGGCGACCATTCTCTTCTACTGGAAGGAGGGGATTGCCTTGCATAACCTGCTGAGTGAACAAGCCAACACCTGTCGACTCAGAACCACGCCCGTGGTGGTGATAAACCTTTACTCGCTCCATGCCACAGGTTGGACTTTTCTGACACACAATGAACCCTGCGATGTGTTGGTTGTTCTTTGAATAGTTTTGCCCAAACTCGATCAGTTCATCGGTGACATCGCCAGAACCATCAGGTCGAGAAACATGAATAATGTCGTCTAACATTCTTGTTTGACGGATCGTAGGACGAGGCGTTGGAAGGCCAACCCCCATCTCTGGACAAACTGGCTCAAGTTCTACGTAGTCTGCAAGATCGTCTGTGCAAAAACGAGAACGCTTATGGCCAGTATCGAACCGAACTTTATGACCGGCGACACATGCACTAATGCCTATTTTTATTTTTTTATCCATTGGTCAATTCCTTACACTCATTGCTCGTTGTTATTCTTATATTATGTGTTTTGTTGCTTATTAAACATTACTTTAGTTCGGTTTTTACTTTTCTTACTAGCCAACTCTATGAGTCTTGTGACGTACCCGATAAATCTTTTGAAGCTAATAAATGTATTTACCCAGTGGGTTGAACAGTTGGCTCACCCCTTTAGTGAAATACAAGGCATCACTTGAAACGGTTAAACACACACAACCTTCTTTGGTGGCTGGTTGGTGAGTGTGGTCACCATCTAACCAGATGAAATCGCCTTTGTTGTAGACGCCCATTTCGTCTTCGAAGCTGCCTTCTAAAAGAAGCGTGATCTCGAAGCCTTTGTGAGTGTGACAAGGCACCTGTCCATCCTTACCTATATGCAGCAAGCTGGTGTGGTGTGATTCGTCATCAAAATCGAGACGTGCGCGAGAAATCTTGCCCAAGTTCAACCAGTCTTTTCTTGCGACTGCATTGAGTGCGCGAGGAATCGTGAAGGTTGTGTCTGCAACCGTAACTTGCTGAACTTCGGGTGTCACTTCGATAGCTTGAGATGAATCAGCTGTGATCTGGTCGATAGCGTCAAAATCAAATTCTTCGTCGTCAGCTAGAAACGCATCCATTTCGCTGTCAGACAGTTTTAGCCCTGCTGTGTCGTTTTCAAAGGCAGATGTATCGCTTTCAAAGACTGAGTCAGCAGCTTGCGCCGTCAGCATGCTCACTTGTTTTTGGCAGTGTGCACAAAGCTCTACATGGCTAGAAACAATCAGAGAAACCGAATCCGCTAGATTGCCATCGACAAAATCTTTCAAGATTGCCGCATTTGGGTGATGTTTAATCATGGTCTTGTTCCCCCATGTGAACTTTTAGTTTGGCGAGTGCGAGTCTTAGACGAGATTTAACAGTTCCAAGCGGGACATCGAGTTGTTGGGCGAGTTGCTCTTGCGATAACTCTTGGAAGTAGACGCCTTTCACAATGGTTTTTTGAGCGAGAGGCAGCTTTTCGATTTGAGTCATTACATGACGGCTCATTAGATGGTCGCCAAACTGAAGCTGATCACTTTGTGATTCGGCTACCATGGCGTCAATTGGCCAAATGTCGTCAGCGATGGTTGGCTCTGCTTTCGCTTTTACCTTTCTTAACATATCAAAGGCGGCGTTTCGCATAACGGTATAAACCCAAGTGGTCGCTGCGCCTTTCTCTTCGTTGTAGAGATGCGCTTTCTTCCAAACGTTGGTCATCGTGTCTTGGACTAGCTCGTTGGCAGAGGCTTCACCGCCCAACTTACTGATGCCAAAACGCTTGATTTTGGGAGCAAAGAATTTAAACAAGCAAGTAAATGCCTGCTTATCTCTGTCTGAACCAACCAAAATCAGCCAGCTTGAGAGCTCTGTAGGTACCTTACTTTCGGTAGGTAGTTTGTTGTCGGGGATAATGACATGCTCCTTGCCGTTCCCTGTTCTTCTGCTTTCCACTTGCATAGTAATCAACCATCATGCGAATTTGATAGACACTACGTGGAGAGTGAGAGTAGGGATCACTTTATTTTAAATTAATTTCTACTATACAAAATTATAGTGAATAAAAGTGCTTATTGCCCTGTAATGATTTGATTCAAAAAAGGAACTAAAGACGGAAAACTAGCGGGTTCTGTGAATTTGGTTTTCTTTTCCAATGGGATAGGCATCATTTCGAGGAGTCGAGCACAGATCCATTGAGGACTTTCAAAGTCGGGAGTGGGGTAAAGTGCTCTGATTGAATCGTGTTCTCGAAACAACTCGACAAGAAATGCAGTCACCACGTTCGGCACCTTATAGCTGTATTGCGGCCAGTGAGGCAACGGGCGGAAATCACTTTTTATTAAATCATCTGTGTCGCGGAAGGACGAGTGAAGCTGGACCAACTGTTCGCCTTCAACATCGATTTCCAAGATTTGATCATCGGACATATTGAAATCGACAATAGACACTTTTGTCCCCCAAGAACTCAGACGTTCGGAGCTGGTGTCGTCCTGAGTCGCAATGATGAAGCCGTCTCCTTGCGCAGCATGAGCGACCATTTTCAAATACTTGGGCTCGAAAATACGCAGTCTTTGTCTGCCCCTTGGCAAAATGAATAACGGGAGAGGAAACACCGCAAGCTCTTGAGAAGTCTCTACGGGTGTTTCTGATTCGGTTTCTATCCGTGTGATCTTCTCAGCTGAATTCGGCACATAGCACTCCTTAGTTCATACATGATTGAGTCTGTACGGATTTGATTCGTACGTAATTCAGAGATGTATACGCGTGCTCGTTGAAGTTCGATCAATGTGGGGTGATGTATTGAACAGGAAGTTAGAGAGAGGGAGACATGGTTTTTTGTCGCGTTTATTCGCAATTTAATCGGTTTAACCTTTTTTAACTTACGGCATTAGGTAATATGGGGTAAGAATTAGTCAATGGGTAGATAACAAGCGACACGCTTATCTTACGTTGCTTATCTCTTAGTTCTTCTTTACCTGACATCACATCAAAGGAATGGTCATGATCGTTATTTATGGTATCAAAGAGTGCTTAAATCCGATTAAGTTACAGCTTTCTAATGTCTTACAACAATGTTTGAACAGTGAGATGGGGTTACCTGATGACAAACGAGCGCATCGGTTTGTACCATTAGAAAGAGATGATTTCTTTTATCCCGAAGGGCGAACAGAAGCTTACACCGTCATAGAAATCAATATGATGGAAGGGCGAGCGGTGAACACCAAAAAGCGCCTAATTAAGAAGATATTTTCTGAAATAGAAAAGCAGCTGGCCATCTCTCCCATTGATATCGAGATCACCATTAAGGAACAGCCATCGCATTGCTGGGGCTTTCGAGGAATGACTGGCGATGAAGCCCAAGATCTTAAGTATAAAGTAAAGGTCTAGGATTTAAGCTCCTAACTCCTAACTCCTAACTCCTAATACGTAAGACAGAGGACTTAAGCTAACCTATCTAGTCGTGGTTTTGGAGTTTGATGCCAAAGCCGTTAGATGGGCTGAGTTTGGACATATGAATTATAGGTAAATGATTCATGGACAATGCCCTAAAGGGACGAGTTTCTTTGTTTTCCGCTGTATGATCTGCTCCAGTCAGACTGGACACTTAGCTAAGCGACATTTCGCTTTTCAA